>CBAAAA010000365.1:0-5315 GCA_964658695.1 uncultured Solirubrobacteraceae bacterium
ACACCGTGATCTTCAATGAGGCGACTCGTCCCTTGCATGTCCGGCAAATACAATCCCCCTGCACTTACAGATTAAAACTGTCAGCTAAGTCATCCAGAATTTAGCGCTCAGCGAAAAACTAGACGAGAAATTTTCAGAACCCATCGCTTCCTTTGTGCGTAAGCATAGATAATCTTGGTATAGAATATCTTCGACCGCGCGATGAGACGAAGAAACCAAAAGAAAGATCTCCTGCCAGGCACACTCGAGATGCTAATTCTGCAAACTCTGCGTCGCGGACCGCTGCATGGCTACGCCATCGCGCAATACATTCAGCAAACTTCCGGGGAGGTCCTGCAGGTAGAAGAAGGCTCGCTCTATCCGGCGCTGCAGCGTCTGCTTCGCGAAGAGTGGGTAGCCGCCGAGTGGGGCCTGTCCTCTACAAAGCGGCGGGTCAGAACCTATAAGCTCACGGGCAAAGGCCGCAGACAACTGCTCAGCGAGGTCAGTGGTTTTGAACGACTGCTCGAAGGCATTAGCCGTGTGATGAGGCCCCACGAATCATGAACGCAATCCAGAGACTTTTTCGAAAGCGGGACCTCCAATCCACGTTGGCCGACGAAATAAGAGTTCATCTTGAGGAGAAGACGCAGGCGTTTCTGGCGGAGGGAAAGAGTGAAGCTGAGGCCCGAGACTTGGCGCATCGCGCCTTCGGTAATGTCACCCTATCTGAGGAGTTAAGCCGCGATCAGTGGGGGTGGAACGCCTTTGAACACCTGTGGAGCGACCTCCGCTTCTCGATCCGGACGTTGCTGAATACTCCTGCCTTCACGTTTACCGCCATCGCCGTCCTCGCTCTCGGCATCGGTATGAACACGGCCATCTTCACCGCTGTGAAAGCGGTACTGCTCAGCCGGCTGCCGTATCCTGAACCGGAACGGCTCATGAATCTTTCTCCGACGGCTCCCGGCGGCCAGCCGATGAACGCGTCCGGCCCCGACTTTCGCGACTGGCAAACCCAGAACCGGACTTTCGTTTCCATGGCGACTTACGACACTGATTCGGTGTCGGTTTCCGGCCGGTTTGCGCCGCGCCGGGTGAACATCGGCGTTGTATCGCAGGATTTCTTTCGCACCGTGGATGTGGAGCCGTCGATTGGCCGCCCGTTCAGCGAGGAAGAGAGAAAGCCTGGAGGACGTCCGGCGGTCTTGATGTCCTCCGACCTCGCAGCCGTCCTGTTCGGCGCCGCTCGAACGGCCATCAATCGCGACGTTCGTATGGACGGCCTTTCTTTCACAATTGTCGGAGTGATGCCGCCCGGTTTCGACTTCCCGCACAAGGCAAAGCTCTGGATTTCGCAGGAAGCATTCGGTGACAACGAGGCGCGCTCGGCCCACAATTACCACGTACTCGGCCGTCTCAAGGATGGCGTCACCATGCGCCGGGCGCAAGCCGACCTGGATGTCATTGCCGCCCGCCTGGCAAAGGTCTACGCCGATGACAAAGACCAGGGCCTTCGTGTGACTTCGCTTTACGAAGAACTCGTAGGACCATTCCGCCCGGCTTTTGTCGTGCTTCTCTGCGCTGTCGTTTGCGTGCTCCTGATTGCCTGTGTGAACATCTCCAGCCTTCAGCTCGTTCGCGCAACTACCCGAAGTCGAGAAATGGCTGTGCGAGCGGCTCTCGGTGCCGCACAAGGCCGCCTGATGCGCCAACAGCTCACCGAAAGCATTCTTCTCGCACTCGCGGGAGGAGCAGCCGGGATGTTTCTAGCCATTGGCGGCTCGGCCCTCTTCCGGCACTACGCACCAGCCGAGATTCCGCGGCTTGAGAATATCCGCGTCGACGGGGAGATTCTGGCCTTCACGATGGTTCTGTCTTTAGCCGCTGGAATCCTGTTTGGCCTTCTCCCGGCGCTTGCAGCTTCGAAAGCCGATGTGAACGACGCCCTCAAGGAAGGCGCCGCGAAAGCGACTCCTGGCCCGCGCCTCAAGGCGTTGAGCCGGATCCTTGTCGTCTCTGAGATCGCCATTGCGGTCGGCTTACTTTCAGGGGCTTCGCTTCTTGTCAGAAGCTTGTGGAAACTGGATCATGTCGACACGGGTCTCCGCCTTGACGCTGTATTCACAGCCGCACTGACGTGGTCGACCCCCGACGGCAATTCAGTGAACGCTCCCCAGGTAGCCCGAATCTCAAGTCAAATGATCACACGCATCCAGGCGTTGAACGGAACTGTAGCGGCCGGCTTAATCAGACCACTTCCGGTGTGGAATGCCGGATCGAATGGAGACTTTGAGATTCAGGGTGTTCGGCCGCCCTCGAATCCACACGACGCCCCGAATGCCTGGTATCGCGCAGCGACCGCCGGATACTTCAAGGCATTCTGCCTTCCGATCCTTGCTGGACGAAATTTCACAGATGCTGACAATCGTTCGTCAAGTCAAGTCGCAATTGTGAATCAGTCGTTCGCCAAGACCTTCCTCAAGAATGGCGATGCACTCGGTCGGAGGATCAGGTTTCTCGGTATGGAACTCAATCCGCAGTTCATGACGATCATCGGTGTCGTTCCCGATGTTCGTGCGTTCGGAGTAAGGAAATCAGCCGAGCCGGAAGTCTTCGTTGACTATCTTCAGCATGCCGGAGCGTCGCTCGATGTAACCCTGGTTGTCCAGGGCTCCCCCTCCACACAAGATGCGATCAGAAAGATCATCGGCGAGTTAAATCCCGACACTTCGGTGGAGTTCGAATCAATGAACTCGATTCTCTCGTCAAGTCTCTCGCGGGACTACTTCGAGACTGCGCTATTCGCGTTGTTCGCGGGGTTCGCGCTGCTGCTTGCGGCTCTCGGCATTTATGGAGTCCTCTCCTACACTGTCACCCAGCGGCAAGGTGAGCTGGGGATTCGAATGGCTTTGGGAGCTCAGCCGAGCGATGTTCTGGGCTTAGTTTTCCACGAAGGGCTTTTGCTTGCGGCGGCTGGACTCTCGCCAGGCATTCTTTGCGCCTTGCTTTGTACCCGGGCGCTGTCAAGCTTGCTCTATGAAGTCTCGCCCCAGGACCCTCCGGCGTTCGCGGGCATGACCCTGATATTTGGAGGTGTGGTGCTGCTCAGTTGCCTCGTTCCTGCTCTTCGAGCCGCAAGCACTGATCCGTACTTGGCAATTCGGTGTGAGTAGTACTACTCTTGCAATGCAGCTTGCACCACGAACCGCTTCGGAGCGCTGCCGATATAACGGAACGGGTAACAGGTGATGAGAGTCAGTACACCGGTCTTCGTTTTCGCAAGCACTCCTACATCATCCGGCAACACGATTTGCGTTGATGTCACAACGTAGTCGAATCGTTTGTGTCCGGTACCAACCTGGATGACATCTCCGACGTGAACGCCGCCAAGCTTTCGAAAGGAACTGTCCCGGTGCCCCGCAATGGCAGAATTGCCTTTCTCACCTAAGGCAGCAGTGCCCGACAGGTGACCCGCGGCGAACGCCAGACTTTGCTCGTTATCACCATCGACGACAAGCGTGGACAGGTTCAGCCTCGGGATTTCAACCCGTCCGATCACCTGCAAACCTGGACGTTGACCCGGTGCTGAGTCAGGCAACAAGCGACGCGCCGCCAATACGGCGTCCGGAGATCGTTGAAATGCCTCATAACGGAGGAGGTCCCACGCTGCTCGTCCACAGCACAGCGTACCGACACACAACAGAGCGAGATCCGCCCGCACCTTCATCGCGAACTCAGAGATTCGGGGTGCTTCTGTCGCAGCGTCCAAACCAGCGCTTCCAACCGGCGATTCCTGGCCTGTAAACGTGCTACTTCCTTAGCGTCCTCTCTTGGTGCGATGGTTGGTATCCTCCCTGCCTTAATCCGTGAAGAAGCGAGCGATCCCCCGACCAGTCCTCCCACCAGCAACGCCAAGACTAACTTCTTCCAGTCGAATCGAAACCGACGGCGGCGCACGGGAGGCTCCGCAGCCTGAGACACAGGCCTTACCAGATACCAACCCGAAGCTTCAATTCGTTCCATTGCGGGCTCTGCTACCTGTTGGCTCTCGCTCTCGATCCATTCCAGCGCACAAACAGGCCAGCAAATAACATACCAATTCCCGCCAGCGCCCACTCATATGTGTCACCAGCCGTCTTCGGCAACTGTCGTTTCACGTGCGCCGCAGAGGCCATCCCGGTCGATCCCTTGCGAATGTCCGCCAACTTCGCGCCGGTCACGCCTTCGCCCTTGTGGTCCGGGGTGATCTCTTTCGGAGCTAACAACCAGAGCGTCACCACCTTCATGTCATCTTGCGTAAGGTTGTCGGGAAGCTTGTCATAGGAAGGATCAACCGCCAGAACAGGCTGCGCGGAGTCACTGGTGATTGCTGCCGCCTCCGCTTTAGGGTAGACGAACGCAAGCGGGGCATCGCAACCCGGACACGCCCACGCCTGCAGGCTCTCCTTGCCTGAACCAGCCGCCGAATGGAACCGGATCAGAGTGCCAGAATGGGTGGTCTTAATGCGAGAATCGGGGACCGCAAGAACCAGATAGTGAGTCCCGCCCGAGGTACTCGTGATCTGCACGATCGCGCGATCCTGAAGGTGGTCTTCTACGCTGAATGTATATTGCCCGGGCTGCAGCGTGGCTTCCGGTATCTTCAGAGGAGTCTTTAAGGTAACGGTCTCGGTTGTCGGAGCGCTCAGTGCGCTGGAGATCGACAACATAGTGAATACAACCGGCGTCAAGTACGAACGAAGCTGTGCCATAAACCCTTTCTTAGTGACTACGTCGTTCGTAGACCGATCGGATTACAAGGATGTTACCCAAAAATTCCCGGTCTGGTACTAGTAGTAACATCTGAAAACTATCTCGGAGGGGCCCCATTGGCCCGAGCCCCGTTTTCATGCGGATAAGCTGATTACAGGCAATGGGGCAGTGTCGAGGTATTCTTCTGGCGTGTTTTGCGGTCCTGTCTACCAGGACCGTTCCGGCCGCCATTACTTTCAACCGGGATGTGGCGCCCATCCTCTTCGAACATTGCGCTTCCTGTCACCATTCAGGTGGCATTGGACCGTTTCCTCTACTGACATATGACGACGCCCGCAAACATGCACGCCAGATCGTAGACGTCACTCACCGCCGCTACATGCCGCCGTGGCCTCCGGAGCCGGGCTATGCGGATTTCCGCGACAATCGCCGCTTAACCGATGCCATGATCCAGACCCTCGCAGGCTGGATGCGCGGCGGCGCGGTGGAAGGAAATCCCGGTGATCTTTCGCCGCCTCCCGTCTTTCATTCCGATTGGCAGATGGGCGAGCCAGACCTGATCGTCGGCATGCCCGTACCAT
>CBAAAA010000366.1:0-5300 GCA_964658695.1 uncultured Solirubrobacteraceae bacterium
ATTCGCGCTTGCCGAACTTCAAATCTCCTGATCCCCGTCCGACGCCTCATCCGACTTCTCAGCCGTATGCGTCGCATTCTCGTCCGCCGTAGACTTCCGCACCGTGATCGTCCCCCGGTCCGTCGTCACATTCAAATCCGGCCCATTCCCGATCGACCCGTCCAGCTTCGCCCCGGACCCTTGCTCATGAGCATTCAATCCGCCGCCGAACTCATTCTCTATTTCGCCGTGGTCCGTGCTCGCCGCCAATGCAAATCCTGCCTTTTCCGGCAATGCCAGCTCGATATCGCCCGATCGTGAGCGCACCAGCATCCTGCTAAGCGGCAGTTTTCCAGGCCGCAGCTGCACATCGCCCTTATCCACAGACAAATCCAGCGCCTCGCTAAATCCGTTCAGTGTCACGTCCGTGGAGTGTGTCGAAATTTTCACCGGGCCCACGATATCGCGCCCCTCCAGGCTCCCCCGCGCCACCGTTACTTCACCCGGTACGCGCTGCAGATCCATCTCCGTCCGCATACTCTGAAGGCGCACAGTTTTGGAGATCTGGTGCAGAGAAACAGTGCCGCTATAATCCCCGTGCACTGTCACGTCGCCCTGAATCTTGCTGAGATCCACATCGCTTCCGCGCCCGCGCACCGTCACTGTTCCCTTCACGTTCGACAACCGTACTAGATCGCTCCGGTCTGTCTCCGCTGTTACGTTTCCGCCAATATCCTGCACATGCATTTCACCGTTCTCAGTGGTAAGGTCGACATCCCCCGCCACTCCCGTGATATTGAAATCCCCGCCCTTTCCGGTACCAACAATGCTCGCTCCCCGCGGTAGGCTGACGTCCAGATCCGTGGTCACTCTGTAGTGTCCGCCGGCCTTGCCCTGGTTGCAGCGGATCACGACCGTATTGCCCTCGACGATCACCTCCACCGGTGTCTGCCCGTTTGCCCGGTCCGCCTCGACCGTCTCCAGCGCTTGTATAGACTTGTGCCCGTTCACCGTGATGGAATCGCCATCGCCGCCAACCAGCTTCGCGCTTCCCCGAAAGTTCTCGATCACCACCCGCGGCGTCTTTCCCACCGTCTTCAGCAGCGGATTCATCGAATAGTCGTGGGCTTGCCCGAACATACTGACCCCGTTCTCGAAGCCCACCCGGCGCCACCACGTGTCCTGCCGCCGTACTTCCCAGTTCGCCAGACCTGCGAAACAGATCAGCAGCACCAGTACCCATCCGCCGCCCGAGATGCCATTCGGCGCTAGCGGCGCACCGCGCATCGCCCGCAGCAGAATCTCACCCAGCTGAATCACGCCCCAGGCGATCAGAAAGTAAGGCCAGTCGTTGGTCAGCAACTGTCCAATCCGCAAATCCGGAGAAAGCGTATGCACTAGCAGCAGTATGCCGCTGGTGATCAAAACCAGCGGCGTGCCAATCGAACCGCGCGCTCTCACTGCCGCGGTCCTCCCGGCGGAGGGGGCGTGTTTCCATAAGGCGGTACCCCATAGGGCGGCGGCGCGCCATACGGCTGCTGGCCGAACGGCGGCGGAACATACGGCGGGACCGGGGGCGCAACCATACGCTCAATCAGTTTCATCACTCCCAGCACGATCAAAATCAGCGGCCAGGATCTTGAAAAGGACAGTACGCCCGCCTGGTGCATCGCAAACAGTGTTCCGATAGCAATCAGCAGGATCGGCCCGCGCACCGACTGCGCCAGTAAATACGATCGCGCGTTCACGGCCGGTTCCCCAGACCCTCATTGGATCCCGTCGTGTAAGGCGGCGGTGGTGTCTGCGCGAATTGAGGCGGTGTCGCCGTCGCTCCTCCCGGATTCAGTCGCGAGTACAGCATCGCTGCCCCGGCCACAATCAGAATCACCGGCCAGAAGCGTCCAATCGCCTGGAAGGAAATCAGGTGCAGCGAGTCCAACAGAAAGATCACGCCCAATAAGATCAGCACGATCGGCCCCAGCGGCGTCCGCCCCGAAAACCTGCTCTGGGAAATCAGGCTCGACCACTCATCCACCGCAATTCCTAACTGCCGCTTGCGTGCCGTGTGATACGCCTCAAAAGGCATGTAAAAGTAAAAAGCGGCCACCAGTAGAGCCAGGACCGGTTCACCTGCCGTATGATCCGCCGCGTTCGCGAAGCTCATGAGGAACCCGAAAATAACCGCGTGCACCAGGCCTTTCATGTACTGGCCGTTGTAAATGGCACCAACTCCCGGAATTAGTCCTAATAGGAAAGCAAGTCCTGGTGAAGTCTGCACCGGCGACGCGCTTCCGGAAGCCGGCTGTGTATATGGGTTCGCACCCCCGCCCGCGCCATAGGGAGCTTCTCCAGCGCCTGCATACGCCGTAGCCGGCACATGCTCCGGACAAAACACCGTTCCGCTGGCCGGACGCTGGCAACTGGCGCAGAGGGCTCGACCGCACGCGCGGCAGAATGCCGTCGCTGGAACATCGGTATGCACATAGCAGTTCATTTCTTCGAATCCCCCTGATCCTTCGCAGGCTGCCCCGAAGCCTTTACCCCGGAGGTAGCTGTGCGTTTCTCGCTCGCTTCCGTTGCTGCCGCGCGCTTTTCGTCTAAATCCCGCAAGCGCGTCT
This sequence comes from uncultured Solirubrobacteraceae bacterium, assembly GCA_964658695.1. Taxonomy (GTDB): domain Bacteria; phylum Acidobacteriota; class Terriglobia; order Bryobacterales; family Bryobacteraceae; genus Bog-105. Next base: position 2,598 of record CBAAAA010000366.1, read on the forward strand.
CTACGTCATACACCAGACGTATATTCTCGTAGTACTTTACGGCCCGGTCCTTCGTTCGGATGACCCGGTCTTCTAACCCGTCCCAACCCCGGATCGGGCTCAGATCCGCCGCTTCTATATGTTGCACTTGCACTCCGGTGCATCGCTCCAGCATCGCGAAGGACAGGATGGTCATCGCCATCCCCATCGCCAGCTTCGGCTGTAGCACCGGTCGCAACCAGCTCGTCATCACCCGGCTGATCAGTCCGGGCGTATCCAGCGGTCCGCGCATGCGTCCGAGCGGCGTCTGAAACGCAATTCTCGTCACCAGGTCCGCCGGCGGCGTTACATCCGCCACCCGTCCCATAAACCTGACCGCGCCCGTTACGTCCCGCAGCAGCTCTCCGCACGCCGCGCATTCCGCTGCGTGCCGCTCAATCCCCGCGCGCACCTCCGGCGTCAGCGTGTCATCCACGTAATCGGCCAGCACATTGTCGAATTCCGCGCAGTTCATAAAATCATGACCAAACAACAATCACTACCAAAAAACCAGTTTTCAAAAATCCCGGATGTCACACCGCAACTTTATTCCGCCTCAGCACACGAGCCAGCTCCGCCCGCCCGCGATTCAATCTCGACTTCACAGTCCCCTCCGGCACTTCTAGCACGCGTGCAATTTCACGATACTCGAGCTCTTCCAGGTCCCGCAGAATCACCGCTTCCCGCAACTCCGGCGACAGCTTTTGCAGCGCCGCCTGCAGCAGTTCCCCCGCCTCGCGCCCCGCCAGCATGCCGTCCGTGCGTCCGCTCTGCTGTGTGGTCTCTTCCAGGATCGCCAGCTTGTCTTCGATCGCGTCCGTCACCCGCTCGTTCTTCGTCCTGCGATAGTGGTCCACCAGCAGATTGCGTGTCAACCGCGTCAGCCACACCGTAAACGATCCCTCGCCCGCGCGAAAGCTCCCGAGCGTCTTGAAGACCCGCAAAAACACCTCCTGCGTCAGGTCCTGCGCCTCGTTGTCCCGGTTCGTAAACCGGTAACAAATCGCATAAACACGCCTGGTATAGCTCTTGACGAGCTCCTCCCAGGCGCCCTGCTCCCCGCTCAGGCACCGCTCTATCAGACTTGTTTCCGGATCCAACCCGCGTTTCGTCCCCAGCGCCTCGGCGATCGTTGCCGACCAGTTCCAGGGCGCTACCAGCACTCCTGAGCTTAACGAAGGTTTCAAATTTAGCGAATGACTGAAAGCAGCTGCGGCTACCATGTGAGTTTTCAGGCCGGCCCCTCGGTTCGGGACTCGTCCACCCATATAAACGAAAATCCGCAGCCTAAAGTTCGCCTCAATCGTTGGCTGCGGCGCCGCGCCGGAAGGCAAATAGCGTCAAAACTCTACTTCTCTTCATCTCATAGAGGAATTCGTCTCTCGCCCCAGCTTTTCAGGCTGTCATGTTATTAAACACCCGTGCCCTGCTTTCAACCAGTTGAGCCATATTCTGTCGGAACATTGACATGACCTGCCCCTTTTGCGGCCATCGCGAAGACAAAGTGATCGACTCCCGTGAAAGCAAGGAAGGAGAGTCCATTCGCCGTCGTCGCCAGTGTCTTGCCTGTGAACGCCGCTTTACTACTTACGAACGTTGCGACGAAATCCCCTATATGGTCATCAAAAAAGACGGGCGGCGGGAAAAATTCGATCGTCAGAAAGTTCTTAACGGTCTCCTCAGGGCCTGCGAAAAGCGGCCCGTCAGTATGGGACGTCTCGCAGAACTGGTCGATGAAGCCGAAAACGCGCTGTCCGAAAGCCCGGAACGCGAGCTGCCTACTACCCTGCTCGGCGAACTCCTGATGGATCGCCTTAAGCGGCTGGACAAGATCGCTTACGTTAGATTTGCCTCCGTTTACCGGGATTTTCAGGACGTCGGAGAATTTTTGAGTGAGTTGAAAACTTTGTGACCACTCCGGCAGTCTAACTCTCTGGGTAGACCGAAAGATTGCGTCAAGCCGGACTTCCAAGCAGGGTCCCGCTGTTAAGCAGGGTACCGTGGGGCGGCGTACTATATTTCAAAGAAACCATCCAGTAGGCACGAAGTCTTCATTTCAGGTTTGAATTTACGAAAAAAGGGTATAATTGTTGCGCACAAGAGAGTCGGCGGTTGCACGAGTTCCCCTGGTCGGAGTGGGCAATCGCAAGACTATCCCAACCCCTACGCAAGAGGCATACATAGTAGATCTGGCGAAATTAGGTTCTGGTCAGGTGTCCCCTTTTCCAAAAAGATCAGTGGATGTGCATGTAGAGGTGAATAGGTAAGGTGGATCAATTCGAGGATCAGTATTTAGCCGAAGGGCATGAACCCATAGGCCTCCCATTTGACGAGGACGCCAACTTCTTCCATCCGGAGGAAGTCCAGGACGAAGAGTTCCAGGGCGCCCAGCAGGTTGAGGAGTCAATCTATACCGATGATCCCGTTCGCGTCTATTTGCGCGAGATGGGGTCTGTGCCGCTGCTTACTCGCGAAGGCGAAGTGACCTTGGCCCGCAAGATGGAGCGCGGCAAGCTCCGCATGCAGAAGGCGATCAGCCGGTCGCCGCTCATCCAGGCGATGGTTCGCGACTTTTCGGAGCTGATCCGCAAAGGAGCCGAAGACCTGGACAGCTTTGTCGATTTTGGGCCTTCCGACATTGAAGAGGGCAGTGCCGCCGACGTTAAGCGACGCAATGAAATCGCC
>CBAAAA010000367.1:0-5291 GCA_964658695.1 uncultured Solirubrobacteraceae bacterium
ATGCGCAAGGCTCACGATCCGATTCACAAAAGCCTTGCCCAGCAGCCGGTCCATTCCCCTGCCCGGCAGCCGCGGAATAAAGATCTGCCGGGCGTTATGCGAGCGTGCAAATTCCACCAGTTCTTTGGCGTGATCGCTGCCCGTGAGCACGCGCGTGTCGATGTGGAGATTCCTTGCAAAAGTGAGATGCCGCTCCACCGCTTCCCGCTTGGCCGGAGAGAACTTTTGCAGACCTCCCTCTTCAGCCACTACCACGCCGTAGCATTTGGCATGTGTGATGTCCGCAACGCGGCGTCCGCGCCGGATCAGCATCGCTGTCGATGGGTCATCGCCGATATAGATCATCACTGCATCTTCCGGCTTCCGTACACTGTTCGCGGGGTCGGGAACAGTGGCCGCCTCGGCGGCGTCACTCACCTGTTCCATCCGCTCTTCCACCTCGTGGGCGGTCTGCCGCAGAGCCATCTCGCGCAACGCCACCAGGCTGGATTCCTTAAAGAAGTTCTCCATTGCCCGTTTGGCTTTCTCAGGTGGATAAACCACGCCGCGTTCCAGTCTGTTTAAAAGCGCTCGTGGCGTGACATCCACCATCACCACTTCCGCCGCCTGCTTCACGACCCAGTCCGGAATGGTCTCTCGAACTTTGATGCCCGTGATCTGCGCCATCTGGTCATTCAGACTCTCCAGGTGCTGCACGTTCATGGTGGTGACGACGTCTATCCCCTGCTCGAGAATAAAGGAGACGTCCTGCCACCGCTTCTCCCGCTCGGATCCCGGAACGTTGGTGTGCGGAAACTCGTCAATGACCGCCGTCTGCGGGCGCCGTGCAATGATGGCGTCGGCGTCCATTTCTTCGAACACCGATCCGCGATACATCACTCTCTTACGCGGAATCATTTCGAGACCCTGCGTCTTGGCGATCGTGTCTTTTCGCCCGTGCGGCTCAAAGTAGCCAATCACCACGTCGAGTCCATTGGCCTTCAGAGTCTGTGCCTCTTCCAGCATCTGATACGTTTTCCCGACGCCCGCCGCGTATCCCAGATAGATCTTCAGTTTTCCGGAGTTATCCATTTGACAGGGAGAATGACATCAACGTTGCCATGCCGATTTTAGCGCCACACTCGCTCTAGGCCTGCCGTTACACTGAATTCATGTCTTTCAGACTCCTAGTGGCGCTGCTTTGCGTCGGCGCATCGGCACAGTCTCTACAGGTCTCGGGCGAGAAAATGCGGGCGCACGTAAAGTATCTCGCGAGCGATGAACTGGAAGGTCGCGGGGTCGGAACACCGGGCGAGAAATTGGCCACCAACTACATCGCTTCCCAGTTACAGGCCACCGGTGTCAAGCCGGGTGGCGACGGCGGCACTTACTTCCAGACTGTTCCGCTGGTCGGCTGCGCAACGCTTCCCCAGGCCAGCATGGAAGTGAAAGGCAACGGCGTCAACATACCTTTGACTTACGTGAAAGACTACGTCGGCACAGCGACATCCCAGAAGCCGACGAATAACTTCAATGCCGAGGCGGTCTTCGTCGGTCACGGCATCGAAGCCCCGGAGTTCGGCTGGGATGACTACAAAGGCATCGACGTAAAAGGCAAAGTCGTCATATTCTTCACCAATGAGCCGCCCTCCAGCGATCCTAAGTTCTTCAACGGTCCCGCTCTGACTTACTACGGCCGCTGGACTTACAAGTTTGAGCAAGCCGACCGGCACGGCGCAATAGCGGCACTGATCATACACACCACACCGACGGCCGGTTACGGCTGGGGCGTGGTCAGTAGTTCGGGCAGTCAGGAACACTCGCAGTTGAAGCTGAAAACCGGCGATAAGGGTCTGGCGTTTGCCGGCTGGCTGAGTCAGGACGCCGGCGCCAAATTGATGGCGTCTACCGGCAAGTCCCTCGATCAATTGCTCGCGTTGGCAAACAGCAAAGACTTCAAGCCAATCCCCCTAGGTGTACACATTGTGGGCCACATTCCGGTAAAGCTGCGCCAGATTCAGAGCCGCAATGTCGTCGGCAAAGTGGAAGGAGCGGATGAGCAGCTCAAAGCCCAGACAGTTCTGTATACGGCGCATTGGGATCATCTGGGAATCGGCGTTCCGGTCAAAGGCGACAAGATTTATAATGGCGCGGTCGACAACGCAACCGGGTGCGCCATGGTTCTGGAAATTGCTCGGGTATGGGCCGGGCTGCCTTTGAAACCCAAACGCAGCGCGCTATTTGTATTTGTCACGGCTGAGGAGCAGGGTCTCCTCGGGTCCGAATATTATGGAGAGCATCCGGAGATCCCGGCCGGCGAAACTGCGGCCGACATCAACTTCGACGCGTTTCCACCGTTCGGCAAAACTCGCGACGTTGAAGTAACCGGAGCCGAGCGCACCACCCTTTGGCCCATCGTGCAGCAGGACGCCAAGCGCGAAAACCTGGAGATCAAACCTGATGCGCAACCGGGCCAGGGTCACTACTACCGCTCCGATCATTTCTCGCTGGCACGGGTCGGCATTCCCTCGTTCTCTATCTCGGCCGGAACGAACTACTACGGGAAGTCGCCCGAATACGGAAAACAGATCTTCGAGCAATATAATTCGGAGCACTATCATCAGCCCTCGGACGAGTATCATGACAACTGGGACTTCGCCAACATGGAACAGATGGCAAACTTCGGCCTCACCCTGGGAATCGACTTCGCGAATACGCCGCACATCCCCACCTGGAAATCCGGCGATGAGTTTCTAGCAGCGCGTGAAAAAAGCGGCGTAAAATAGCTGCTTTATAAACCGAAATACACGGCCGCGTAAGCCGCGCTTATGGGGAACCTAAACCGAAGTCCCGCTAACCAAGTGTTTTATTCGCGTTCGGCAGCTTGCGCGGCGTTCACGGCGGCGCCCATGGTCGCCACGTCTTCCCCGCCCGGCACGACTTCAATCTGATAACCCTGCAACGGGCTCAGCTTGACCATCTCGTTGAGGTATTCTCCCAGCAGAGTGAGATTTACAAACCGGGCGTTGAAGCCGGTGACGAAAAACTTGCCGGGGCCGTCAAGATGGATGCTCGTAGCGGTCCCGGCGGCGAGTGCCCGGTGCCATAACTTCATAAACTCCACACAGCGCGAATCCCCTTCACCCGCCTGCTCAAACACCTCTTCAGGTTCAAGATCCATGAACCGCAGCCGCATGGCGCGATGGCCCATGATTCCTTCCAGGTGCCCCTTACCGCCGCAGCCGCAGTAGGTCTCCTTCGGGTCCAGCGTGACCACCGAGTGTCCCGCCTCCCACATCCCATGCGAGTACGGATAGCGGCCGTAACCGATTCCGGTTCCCAATGTCCAGACGCGAATCAATCGATCCAGATGCCCCTGCGTCGCGGCCAGTCCAGCCGCCATCACATCCGCATCGTTGAAAAGCGATACCGGAATTCTGCCGAGAGTCGGTTCGCAGCTCTCTGCAATCAGGGATTTGACATTCAGACCTTTGAACTGCAACAGGTTTGGGGAGTCTTCGACAATGCCTTTACGAACAATCCCGGGTATCCCGATTCCAATGAATTCGGGCTTTCTGGGAAGGTCGAACTGGTGCACCAGGTCGGTGATCCACTGCACGATCTTCTCGCCAGGCACACCGCGCAGAGAATCCGACGAACTCTCGCCATCTTGCGGGTAGTGCTTCACGGAACCAACAATTTCATGGTCTGAAACGACAGCCGCTGAGATGCGCTCCGTAATAAGAATGCCAATTCCGAGTGCCATATATAGACCTCGCGATTAAAACCGAATCATTGACTCAGCTTGTTCAATCCGTTGAATGCCGCCGCTTTATAGCACTCGGCTAAAGTCGGGTAATTGAACACAGTATCGACGAAGTAATCGACCTTTCCTTTAAGAATCAAGACCGCCTGTCCGATGTGAAGCAATTCCGACGCACCTTCACCAATAATGTGAACGCCCAGAATTTCCAATGTCTCACGATGAAAAATCAACTTCAGACGGCCAGTAGTATCGCCGCGGATCTGGCCGCGCGCGATCTCCCGATAATATGCGACCCCTACTTCGTATGGCACATCCTCGTCCGTCAATTGCTCTTCCGTCTTGCCGATGAAAGAGATCTCCGGAATGGTATAGATGCCGAAGGGAAAGTAGCTGGGGTTGGAACTGAAAGGCTTGTGGAAGGCGTGGCAAACCGCCAGCCGCCCCTGTTCCATGGATACCGACGCCAGGCTGGGAAATCCGATCACGTCGCCACACGCGTAGATGTGCGGCTGCGACGTCATATAATTCTCATCCACCTTGATGCGGCCGCGTGAATCAGCTTCGAGACCGGCCGCCTCGAGGTTCAATTCGTCCACGTTGCCCTGCCGTCCCACCGCATACAACAGCGCGTCGCCGGAAACTTTCTTGTTGCTCTCCAGATGCGCCATCACCGCCATCCCGCCGGCAGTCTCCTCCACGCTATGAACCTCTTCGTTCAGGCGCATCGTAACCCGGGAATCCCGCAAATGATACGACAGCGCTTCGACGATCTCAGAGTCCGCGAACTCCAGCAGACGCGGCCTCTTCTCGATCAGCGCAACGCGCACACCCAGCGCGGCGAACATGCAAGTGTATTCCACCCCGATTACGCCGCCGCCGACCACGATCAGCGTCTTCGGAATCGAAGGCATGTCCAGAATCTGGTCGCTATTGATGATAGTGCGCGAATTGATCGGAACCTTGTCTGAAACAGCCGGTTTGGTGCCTGTTCCGATGACGATCACTTCACTCGTGAGTTCCGTGCCGCCGCGCGAGTTCGTAACCATCACCGTGTTGGAACTTGTGAAACTTGCAACACCGGTCAATACTTCAATCCCGTTGCGGGCTAATTGGGCCTGCGTGACGTCGATTTCAGTCTTGATTACATGCTGAATGCGAAAAGCAAGGTCAGCCATCGTGATCTTTTCTTTCACCCGATAGCTAACCCCATAAATATTCTGGTAGTTGTATCCGGAAAGATGAAGCACGGCTTCCCGCATCGTCTTGCTCGGTATAGTGCCGGTGTTGATGCAGACGCCGCCAATGACTTCGCGCCTTTCGATCAATGCCACGCGCTTGCCAGACTTGGCGCCTTGGATCGCAGCGCGCTGGCCGGCCGGACCGGACCCGATCACAATCAAATCATATTGAGGAGGCATGGAAAGTTACGAACGTGTTTACTCAAATGGTTGTTTATTCCGAGAAGCCACAAAGTTGGATGGTTTGACTTCCCGTCCCCAACCAGAAACGAACCTGTATAACTCCAGCTTACTTGGTGTCGGTAGCG
>CBAAAA010000368.1:0-5285 GCA_964658695.1 uncultured Solirubrobacteraceae bacterium
AGAGGCTATGAGCTGATTCTGACCCTGCCGGACCAGGTTCGCTCTCTCTGACGTTCTCTACACCTGTCCCCGATGCGGCGGTTTGCTTGAGGTGGATTATGCATGGGCCGAAGCCAACACCGCGCCCTGGAAGGAGCTCTGGCGCGAACGCCGCATGGATAATGCACCAATCGAGCAGAGCGGTGTATGGCGGTATCGCGAACTGTTGCCGTTTGATGAAGGACAGCAGGACATCGTAACCTTGCGCGAGGGAAATACCCCGATCCTCGAGGCGCCCCTGGCGGCCAGTTACGCCAACCTCAACCGAATCTTTTTCAAGCATCAGGGCTTTAATCCGACCGGCTCTTTCAAAGACAACGGCATGACGTGCGGTGTATCCCAGGCCAGACGTCTGGGAAAGCGGGTCGTGGTTTGTGTCTCGACCGGGAATACCTCCGCATCCATGGCAGCCTATGCGAGTGCGGGCGGCTTGAAGCCGGTGATCTTTCTGCCACACGGCAATATCTCCTTCGGAAAACTGGCGCAGGCATTAGAGTACGGAGCTCTCACGCTCCAGGTGGAAGCCAACTTCGACCAGATTCTGGCACTGGTCCGCAAGGTTACCGATGAGGCGGGCGCTTACCTCCTCAATTCCATCAATCCGTTTCGCATTGAGGGGCAGAAGACGATGGCGATTGAAATGGCCGATCAGCTGGACTGGGAGGTGCCGGACTGGGTCGTGATGCCCGGTGGCAATCTCGGAAATACCTCCGCCTTCGGAAAAGGATTCATTGAGTTATTTCAATTGGGACTTATCGACAGGCTGCCGCGTATTGCCGTCATTCAAGCGGCCGGTTCGGCCCCGTTCTATCACCACATGAAGACCAACGGGATAAAAACCAGCGGGATGAATCCCATTGGACGCGGCTCTTTTGCCGCAGTTGCAAATCCAGAGACGCTGGCGACCGCCATCCGCATTGGCGATCCGGTTTCCTGGCCAAAGGCCCTTTCCGTCCTGGAACGAACGGAGGGAGTGGTGGAAGTGGTCACTGAGCAGGAGATTGCGGACGCAAAAGCGGTCATCGGTCAGAGCGGTATCGGCTGTGAACCGGCATCCGCCGCAACATTGGCCGGTGTTCGGAAACTTCGCTCGGCAGGAATCATGGGTCTGGATGACCGGGTCATCGCTGTTCTGACCGGGAACGTCCTGAAAGATCCCGAGTACATCTACCGCTACCATACCGGGTCTCTCAAAACCCCGGCAGGCGAAGAAATCGTCCCTCAGTTCGGAAATCCCGCCAGAGTTGTTGAAAATGATCCCGAAGGAATCGTTGAGATACTAAAGGAGATTTGAAGAGGGTGAGTTCGTGAAGGCGAGGGACAGTGCGAATCTGTCCCTCTTCGTACCACCTTGGAGCTTACCAGCGATTCTTACTGCCGCCGAAATCCCTTTGCTGATGGCCCCCTCCCCCGCCACCACCCGCTGGCCTCTCGCGCCGCTCGGGAGGTCTCGCTTCATTGACGACCAGTGCCCGGCCCATCAGTGCTCTTCCGTTGCAAGCCTGAACCGCTTGCTGAGCGAGCGAATCGTCTCCGATCTCGACAAACCCAAACCCACGCGCTTCCCCGCTGAAGCGATCGCGCAAAATGTTAACGGTATCGACTTGGATGCCCGCTTCCTCGAAAAAAGCCTGTAAATCGGCTTCGGCAGCCTTGTAGGGCAAGTTCCCCACGAAAAGCTTAGTCACTTTACTCTCCTTGCCTAAATGTCAGGAAACGCAGCGGATCTCGAACAAAGCTGAGAATTCCAGACAACACTTCTATCCTCCCATAGGATTTTCAGACCGAAACAAAAACCCGAAACAGCACCAGAAGATACGAAACGGCTAGCGTGGCGTAATCAATCCGCCTAATTTGTCCTGTTCTGCTCCACCTTGTCTCGCATAGCGCGCTGAGAAGGCTTCAAGATACTTGAGCCCCGATCCGGTGTTGTAGAGAAGAATATGTTCCTCAGGATCAAGAAAGCCGTTCTGGATGAGGCGACGCAGGCCTGCAATCGCAGCTCCTCCTTCCGGAGCCGCCATCAGCCCCTGCTTTCTGGCAAGCAGTTCGGCTCCGTCCATCATCTCTTCGTCGGATACGGCGATCGCTGTTCCCTTGCTTTCGCGGAGCGCTCGAAGTACGTGAATGTCGCCAAGCGGCTTCGGCACCCGGAGGCCACTGGCAACCGTATGGGCGTCGGACCACATCTCACTTTTCTCGGCGTTCTCATTAAACGCCCGTACGATTGGCTGACAACCCTCGGCCTGAATCGCAATCATCTTGGGCCGCTTGGAATCAATCCAGCCCAGTTCTTCGAGTTCCGAAAAAGCCTTCCACATTCCGATCAGGCCAACACCACCGCCGCAGGGATAGAGGATGGCGTCGGGCAGCGTCCAGTGAAGTTGCTCAGCGATTTCGAAGCCCATCGTCTTCTTTCCCTCCACCCGGTAGGGCTCTTTCAGCGTGCTGACGTCAAACCACCCTTCGCGCTCCTTTCTCTCCGATACAATTCGGCCACAGTCGCTGATCAGCCCGTTCACCAGCGTGACCTTTGCCCCATAGGCTCTCGATTCCAGAAAGTTGGCCTGAGGAACGTCGGCTGGCATAAAGATGTAGGCCTCCAGGCCGGCTGCCGCGCTGTAAGCAGCCAGAGCGCCGGCCGCATTCCCAGCCGAGGCGACTGCGAGTCTGCGCGCACCCAGCTTCCTTGCCATGGTGGTGGCGGTGGACATCCCTCTCGCTTTGAAGCTGTCCGTCGGGTTTTTTCCGTCGTCCTTGATCCAGAGATTCTTGAGGCCCAGTTCGGCCTGTAAGGAAGGAACGCGAAAGTGAGGCGTCCAACCCTCATTCAGAGAATTGGCTTCGAACGGTTCAGCGGGAAGAACCGGAGCATACCTCCACATGTCCCGTCGCTCTGTCCGCGCCAACGTTTCTCGACTCCACTGCTGGCGGATACCCGCCAAATCATACTCGACAAATAACGATCCTCCGCAGGTACAAAGGTTCAGAAGCCGATCTGCGGAGTAGGAAGAACCACAAAGGCCGCAGGTCAGCTGTTTGACACGTCCCATCTCAGCTCCATCGTATCCACCTGACTGACGTATCCATCTCTGAAGAGTTAAGCAGGAGAAAAATGCAAACCCCGCAATTTTGGGATGGTAAAATTTTACCGATCATGTAAAAATGTTGTTATCTTGGACGGGAGGATGCAGTGCAATATCCGTTGAGTGACAACGAGCACGCGGCAATGTCGCGCTACTTAGCTGGGTTGCGAAAGCAAATGCAGGACGTTTGTGACTTGTTCACTACGCGTTACGGTAGACATAGTACTATCTCGGAAACGGCAGTGAAGACGCTGGTGTCTGCAACACTCCTTGAACACGAACTCATGCTCCTCGAAGAGGGCCAGGAAGCGTCCGTGGAAGCCGATGCCTTGGATAACGTCCCGGCGCGACTGAGACATTGAGACCTCCGCTGCTCTTCCTCCTCCGAGTAGCCCTTCCTTGTCTGTTACTAGGCTTACACTCATCGGCTTACGGGACTGAACTTATCCATTTACAAACTGGCTTTGACCTGGAAGCACAGTCGCACTCGATAATCGGCAACACATATTGGCTTCGAACGGCAAATGGCAGCATAGAGTTGCCGGGAGAAGACGTTCTTGCCATCGATGTACTCCCGGACCCGCTTGCACTGGAAGCACCCGTCACGAAGACACCTCTCCCCGACTTGCCGGCTCTGATCGAGTCGGTTGCGAGATCCCAGGGGGACACTCCAGAGTTCTCTCGTCTTGTCCGGTGTGTTGCCCAGATCGAGTCAGCTCTAAACCAATATGCAATGTCGCCAAAGGGCGCGACGGGTCTCATGCAACTCATGCCTGAAACGGCTCGTGAATTAGGAGTGAGCGCCAACAATGCCCGAGATAACGTCAAGGGTGGCGCAAAGTACCTGAAAGAGCTGCTCTTGAAATACCATAACGATTCGGTTCTTGCTTTAGCTGCCTACAATGCCGGTCCAGCCGCGGTGAAGAGATACGGCGGAGTGCCCCCCTATGCCGAGACCAGGGACTATATTCAGAAAGTCCTGAAGGAGTATGCACGCATAGGAAATGCCGGGACTTCCGCGAAATAGCCGCTGGCGCTCCGACCCTGATACATTCTTAAGCAATGCAAGTGGATCTACTTCCAGAAGCGCCGGAAACACTCGAGCAAATCTATGTACGAGTCTTCCGGGCAGTCAGACCACGCACGCCGGTTCCGGTAATTACCGTCACCTTCCGCAAATACGCGAATGCGAATAGCAAAATCCGGCTCGAAGAGAATCGTCTTTCCGTAGATATCAGTGATCTATTGGAGCACGCCCCCGCTCCGATTCAGGAAGCACTGGCGTACATCCTCCTTGGCAAGCTTTACAGGAAAAACACGGAACTTTCGTTTCTTGCAAGATACCGGCGATACCTGAATCGTTCCGACGTGCGCAGCAGTATGCACACTGTCAAGCGACAGCGCGGGCGAAAGAGCATCGCCGAACCTAAGGGACGGTTTTTTGATCTTACTGAACTTTTCGACGATTTAAACTTTGAATATTTCGGCGGCCTTATGGCGAAGCCCGCGCTGGGCTGGAGCCGTCGGGAGTCGCGAACGACCTTGGGGCATTACGACCCAGCCCACCATGTCATAGTATTGAGTCGATTACTTGATTCAGAACAAGTTCCGCCCCTGGTCGTCCGTTATGTGATGTTCCATGAGATGCTGCATTTGAAACATCCCACTGAACACAGAGGAAGCCGGCGATGCGTTCACACCAGGGAGTTTAAGGAAGCCGAGAAACGATTCAGCGGGTATCGGGAGGCTTTGGTCCAGCTCAGGCTGTTCATCGAACGCTCTTACCGCCGGACCAAAGCCGCGGATTATGCCGGCAGCCTGACAGCCTGAAGCTGGGCGTTCAGCTCTTCCAAATACGAAAGTAGTGTACGAGCACTCAAGCTCTGAACACCGACGTAGCAGAGTGCGCAGCGAAATTCAGCAACCAGAACTGCTGCAGAAAAGCGGAACTTCAACAAGATGAGGTGTGGAAGCAATGCCGAGTGATCGCCAGGCGCCTGAGCGATAGCGGAGCGCGCGGCAAGGTGCAGGCGATTGAAATCGAAAATCATCCTGTGCAGGTATTGGCGAAAGATCTTCAGACGATCTCGCCGAAGTTTACGGTAGAGAGACAGGTCGAACCCAGGCTGGCTCGAAAGGAAGGCAAAATCCTCGCCATTC
>CBAAAA010000369.1:0-5265 GCA_964658695.1 uncultured Solirubrobacteraceae bacterium
TGCCGCCTTCTTCGTAGCAGGAGGAGGAGCTACGGTCTTCTTCGCAGGAGCCGCAGTCTTCTTCTTACTGGCGGTCGCCTTCTTAGCGGACGTTTTCTTGGTGCTCGAGCTACTGGCCGCCGCTGTCTCCGCGCTAATGAGCTTGTTGAAGTTGCTCTTCTCGCCGTCAGCGGTGGTTTCTTCGTACAAGAAGACTAAGTTGCTCGCGTCGAACTTCTCGAACCATTCCTCCCATGGAATTTCTTCAAGGCTGCCTTCGCCGCTATAACCTGGGAAGTCGATCCTCAGAATACCCACATCCTCAGCAGAGCCGGTGCTCGCCACGTGCGAGGGCTTTCCTCCCCGCTCTTCAGCCCAGCTCTTGATCTCTTCATGATCTTGCGTTGTCTTAGACAGGTTAGCCATAGTTCTCCCAACTTACTGATTGACTTAGTTAAGCGCAAAAGGTTCCCAACTTACAACTTTGCCGCGATGATCCGCAGTCTACGGTAGTCTGCGAACCACCGCCCGTCATGATACAGCTTGGGGCGCAGCAACTCCACGATGTCTGCAAGTGCTTGTTTGCGATCTCCCGGCGCTAACGGGTCGAATTGGAAGCCGCTGAACTGAACGATCCAGTCCTCCATGCCTTTCTCTCCCTGTAGCTCGGTTGGCCGTTCAAACAAATGAGCGAACCGAACCTCAAAGCCTTCTGCTTCAAGCAGGCGTGCATACTCGCCCACCGACGGGTAGTATCGCCGGCCTGGGACAGGTGTCGAGGTATAGCCGGCGATGACCGAGTTGACTGTGCTTTCGATGGTGCGCACATTGCCTATGCCGCCGAACTCAGCGACCAGGCGGCCGCCTCTCCGCAGGGCGCGGAACATTCCCTGAGCGGCCACTTGCGCCTCAAGAATCCAATGCAGCGTAGCGTTGGAAAAGACCGCATCGAACTCGTCTTCAAACGTCATCGCTGTTGCGCTCTGCAATACGAAGTGCAACTTGGGAAAGTTTTGCCGGGCCTGGCCGATCATAGCCGGTGAGGCGTCCAAACCAATTACCGTGGCGCCATGCTCCGCGATCTTGTTCGTCAGCTGGCCAGGCCCGCAACCGAGATCCAGAATGCGCTCGCCCGGCATGGGAGCCAGCAGCTCAACCAGGCTCTCACCGAAACGCCAGACGAAGGCATGCCGGGCTTCATACAACTCCGCATCCCAGGTCTGCTTTAACGGAGGGGAACTCATGCTCCCTTAAGAGTTACGCAACGACTCGATGTCGCGCAACAGGCTGTCAATTCCGTCGGCGTCGAAGGTCGAGTAATAGCCCCTCAGATGCCCGCGTTTGTCCACCAGCATGAACTTGGTGCTGTGGTCCATGTTCTTGATCAGATCGCCAATCTTGAAAATGTCGTGGGCCAGCAGATGCACGGTTTGCGGCGGCCCGGTAAGGAACGCCCATTGAGCAGTCGGGCCACCGAACTTTCTGGCAAACTCTTCCAATACCGGAGGCGTGTCACGATCCGGATCGACGGTGATCGACAGCAACCAGACATCAGGCTCGTTCTTGACCTTCTTTTCCACGCGGTGCATCTGGGATGTCATCAGCGGACAAGGGCCCGGGCAGTGCGTGTAGATGAAGTCGACAACCCAGACTTTCCCCGCCAGAGTCTGGCTGCTGAAGGGACGGCCTTCTGAGTCGGTCATCTGGAAGGAGGGAACTGTCTGGTAGTCGGGCAGATCTGGCGGGTGAGCGCAGCCGGCCAGGACAAGGAGAAGGATGGAAGGGAGTAAAAGCTTCAAAGCAGGGCGGGATCAAGCGGTCGAAAGCCAGTTCACACCGAAGTAGTAGCCGGCCGCCGTACTCATGAGGATGAGCCACGTGATACGGCGCTAGTGAGGTCGATGTAATTTTTCACTCTGATCGTTCAAGACAGATCGGGGTCTGCCGGGATGACACTCACAGTGTACTTCTTCTGGTTTGACAAGAACTCACGGGATCAAGACCGGCTTTGATCTAATGATGGGGTATCTATGGCATCGAACAGAATTCCCATCACTGTGGCGTATGGCGACGGCATCGGCCCGGAAATTATGCGCGCCTCTCTGCACATTATCAAAGAGGCAGGGGCTCAGATCGACCTGGAGGAAATCGAGATCGGCGAGAAGGTCTATCTTCGAGGTGTCAGTGCCGGGATCGAGCCAAGTGCCTGGGAGTCGCTCCGGCGGACCAAGGTCTTCTTCAAAGCTCCCATCACCACTCCTCAGGGCGGCGGGTTCAAGTCGCTGAACGTCACCACGCGCAAGACGCTGGGGCTTTACGCCAACGTACGGCCGTGTGTTTCCTACCATCCTTATATCGAGACCAAGCACCCCGGTATGGACGTGGTGATCGTCCGTGAGAATGAGGAAGACCTCTATGCCGGTATCGAGCACCGGCAGACGGATGAGGTGTATCAGTGCCTCAAACTGATCAGCCGGCCCGGTTCAGAGAAGATTGTGCGCTATGCCTTCGAGTACGCCAAGCGGAACAATCGGAAAAAGGTAACCTGCTTTACCAAAGACAACATTATGAAGTTCACCGATGGCCTGTTTCACAAGGTCTTCGATGAGATCGGGGCCGAGTATCCGGAGTTCGAGAAGGAGCACTGGATTGTCGATATCGGGGCAGCCAAACTCGCCGACACGCCGGAGGCTTTCGATGTGATTGTGATGCCGAATCTGTATGGCGACATTTTGTCTGACGTTTCGGCCCAGATTGCGGGATCGGTGGGACTTGCGGGGTCCGCCAATATCGGAGAAGGTGCGGCAATGTTCGAAGCGATCCACGGATCCGCTCCGCGGCGTGCCGGGCAGAACCTGGCGAATCCGTCCGGGCTGTTGCACGGAGGCTTGTTGATGCTGGTCCACATCGGGCAGCCGCAGGTTGCGGAACTGATCCACAATGCCTGGCTGAAGACGATCGAAGACGGCGTCCATACCTACGATATCTACAAGGAAGGCGTGAGCAAGCGGAAGGTGGGCACCAAGGAGTTTGCCGAAGGAGTGGTGGCGCGCCTCGGAAAGAAGCCGTCCTATTTGAAGGAAGCATCGTACTCCAAGGCTCCCAATCAGAGCGGCGGCAGCGCTTACGTTCCGAAGCCGCGGGCCAACAAGCAGTTGGTCGGCGTTGACGTGTTTTTCCAGTGGAACGACCGCGATGCGGAGGCTTTCGGTAGACGCCTGGAACAGTTCAATGGGGATGGCCTGAAGTTTACCTCGCTCAGCAATCGAGGCGTGAAGGTGTATCCGGATGGCTTCAAGGAGACCTTCTGCACGGACCACTGGCGAGCGGGCTTCATGTCGGAGCAGTCTGGCGGCCCGGTGACACATGCTCAACTCGTCGGATTGCTGGCTCGGGTTGAGAAAGCGGGTCTGGATTTTATAAAGATCGAGAACCTGTATACATTCGACGGGCAGAAGGGCTTCGTGGCATCGCAAGGTGAGTAGCACAGACGTCGAGATCCCGCTGGTCGGGGTCGTCATGGGCAGCCGGTCCGATTGGGAGACAATGGAGCGGACCAGCCAGACGCTGGCCACTTTACTAGTCCCGCACGAGTGTCGAATCGTATCCGCTCATCGGACGCCCGACTGGATGGCTGAATACGCGAAAGGCGCTGCCGGACGTGGCATCGAGGTGATTATTGCTGCCGCTGGCGGCGCAGCCCACTTACCGGGGATGATCGCCGCGCATACGCTGCTTCCGGTGCTAGGAGTTCCCATCAAGAGCAGCGTTCTGAATGGCGTTGATTCTCTGTTGTCGATGGTGCAGATGCCGGCCGGGGTTCCAGTCGGTACGCTCGCGATTGGGAATGCCGGGGCAACCAATGCGGCTTTGCTCGCCGCCAGCATCCTGGGTGCGAAACATCCCCGCTTTCGGGAACACCTGGCGGAATGGCGGGAGCGCCAGACAGAAGCCGTACTGCAGGACCGCCTGCTGTGAAATCCGCCAAGCCGATCCTTCCTGGTAGTGCAATCGGGGTGCTCGGGAGCGGACAACTGGGGCGAATGTTCGCCATTGCCGCGCGGCGGATGGGGTACCGGGTCCACACCTTCTCGCCTGATTCGGATACGCCGACCGGCCAGGTCGCGGACGTAGAGGTGAACGCCGAATATGAGGATCTGGATGCCGTGCGCAGATTTGCCAGGGGCGTTTCAGTGGTGACGTTTGAGTTCGAGAACGTTCCGGCCGAGACGGCGGCGGCCGCCGAGCAGTGCGCGCCGGTACGACCGAGCGGCCACGTTTTGCATATTGCGCAGCACCGCTTGCGCGAAAAGACATTTCTCCAGGACTGCGGGTTTCCAGTAACCCGGTTCAGGCGCATTGGGAGCCGGGAGGAACTGCCGGAAGCGGCGGCTGAGATTGGGCTGCCAGCGATCCTGAAGAGCGCAGATTTTGGGTATGACGGCAAAGGCCAATATCGGATTTACGCCATGGATGACTTCGACGCTGCCTGGAAAGGCGCCGGCGGGCGAGAGGCGGTACTGGAGGCCATGGTCGATTTCGACCGGGAGATCTCCGTTGTAGCAGCGCGCACGGTCAGGGGTGAATTCTCTTGTTATGCCCCGATTGAGAACCAGCATGCGAACGGGATCCTTGATGTTTCCGTTTGTCCCGCGCGGATCTCTGAGGCGGTATCCAGAGAAGCGATAGAGATTAGCCGCGCCGTGCTCGAAAAGCTTGAAGTCGTCGGCGTTCTTTGCGTTGAGTTTTTTGTTTGCAAGGGTGGAACGTTGCTAATTAATGAACTCGCTCCACGTCCGCACAACTCAGGGCACCTGACCTTCGACGCGAATCTTACCAGCCAGTTTGAGCAACAGCTTCGGGCCGTATGCGCTTTGCCGCTGGGCGGTGTCACGCAGTTTGAGCCCGCGGCGATGGCAAACCTCCTCGGAGAGCTGTGGGCTGAAGGTGAGCCGGACTGGGTGGCTGCGGCGTCGATCCCCAACGTCAAGATACATCTGTACGGGAAAATGGAACCTCGTATCGGGCGAAAAATGGGCCATTTGACCGCTTTGGCGTCCGACGTGGATACGGCATTCGACGACGTACTGCGGGCGCGGCATAGTTTGATTCGGTAAGCTCTGTAAACTGAGAGAGGGCGGCACTTCTGCCGGCTTGCTCACAAATCAATGAAAATCTGCTATTTTGACGCGTTTTCCGGTATCAGCGGCGACATGACTGTCGGCGCTCTTGTCGATGCCGGGGCCGACTGGATTCAACTGGAGGGAGCACTGTTGAGTCTGGGTT
>CBAAAA010000370.1:0-5263 GCA_964658695.1 uncultured Solirubrobacteraceae bacterium
TATGCCGCGCATGAATTCAGGCGTCGGAATCACTTCCAGATGATTTATTTTGGGAAGCGTCAGCAGACGCCTTGTCCGCACAAACTCCGTCGTCTCCCGCAGATCTTTCTTTGCTTCGCCGAAATAATCTTCCGGAGTTGCATGCTGCAGAGCGATCTTATCCAGAACCGCACTGACCACCTGATTGAGATCTGCCGGTGCTGTCTTGCCCGGAAAAAACTTCGGATAGATTGCGGTCGCCTGCTTCTTCATATCCTCCCGGATCTCCTTCATCCGGGCCTCCGCATCCTGCAGCGCCTGGGAAGGCGTATCTCCCGTCGCCAGCGCAAGCTCGAACTTACGCGCGTATTGGGCCGCTCCCAGCTGCCAGTTACCCGGATGCTTGCTCAGCTCATTCTGCAAATAATCATTGAAGGCGTGCAGCGCCGCCACCGCGGTTTTTGCCGCCGCATCGTAACGAGACTTCAAGCTGGCCGGCGCCTTCACGCGGAGGGTCTTGTCGATTAACTCGATGTTTCCCTCATTTTCTTCTCGCGCAACCTGATTCCAGATCGGCGGAGCCGTCTGCAAATTGCTCTTCGCCGCTGCCAGAAATGCCGGGATCTTTTCCAGTCGCGCCGTGATCTGCTCGAAGCGTGTCAGCTCCGGCGCATAGTTAAGAATGTAAGGACTGTAAACAGCATTCCCGATCAGCTCCACATACCCAGTGGGATTGTGCCGGTAACTCTGCAACTCATTCAGATCTAACAACCCGTACTTACACGCAAGATTAATTACATCGATGTCCGCCTGGTCTTCCGCCCCCAGCGAAAGCTTCCGCAGCTTCGCCGTATTCGCCAGTGTCTTTTCATACAGCCTGCGCTGGGCCGAAATTCCAGCGGGACTGTAATCGTCCAGCAGTTCGTCCAGTCTTCTCCCCTCCTGCGTGTGATATCCCTGCCCAGTTGCGGAAACTGGCGACAGTAGCAGGCTGGATCGCACGAACTTTTCGTCCAGCGCCAGCACTTGCTCACTGCCAGTACTTTGTGGCCGCGCAGGCCTCAAGCACACCAGACAAGCGAAGAGCAGATTACGCCACCGCACTGGCCACCTTCTCCCCATCACCCGGCTCACCGAAGCGTACCCCCTTCAAACCGGCGTCGATTGTACGGCACAGCCCCAGCATTACGGAACCAGGCCCCACCTCTATAAAGTGAGTCACGCCGCTCCGAACCAGCTCGCGCACACTATCCGTCCAGCGCACCGGATTCGGAATCTGTTCGAAAAGCCCTTCTCTCGCGGCGGTACCAGTCTTCACCCGTTCCGCCTTCCAGTTGTTCACCAGCGGAATTTCCAGATCTTTGAATTCCGTGGTCTCCAGGTCCAGCGCCAGCTGTTGTTGAGCCGGACGCATCAGCGGACAGTGAAAAGGCGCACTCACCGGCAGCAGAACCGCACGCTTGGCCCCCGCGCTCCTGGCCAGTTCCATCGCTCGTTCTACTGCCTTTGCATGACCCGCAATCACCACTTGTTCCGGAGAGTTATAGTTGGCCGCCGTCACCACCTCGCCCTGCGCCGCTTCTTCTAAAATGCCGTCCAACTTTCCCTCCGGTAACTTCAGTAGCGCCGCCATGGCTCCGACACCGGCAGGAACCGCGTCCTGCATAAATTCGCCGCGCTTGCGCACCAGCCGGAGCGCGTCCGCAAAGCTCAACGAACCGGCGGCCACCAGCGCTGAGTATTCCCCCAGGCTGTGTCCCGCAACATACTTTGCACGAATGCCTTTCTCCGAAAGAACTCGTAGCGCCGCAACCGACACAGTCAGTAAAGCGGGCTGCAGATTGGCCGTTTTCTTGAGTTCCTGTTCAGCGCCGCTAAAACAAAGCTTGCTCAGCCCCATGTTCAAAACAGCGTCGGCTTCTGCAAACACCTGGCGAGCTGTATTGTAAGTCTCCGACAGACCTTGCCCCATTCCAACGTACTGGGATCCTTGACCAGGAAAGAAAAACGCGAGAGTTCCCATGCTTCAGCCATCTTACGTGAGCAGCGGAAAGTTGATCAGGACAATAGCATGAAGCTTTTTTCCTGCTCTACGATCTGTTTTATAGTAAAGATGACCATGAAAAAGAAACCGCTAGCTGAACCAATCATCTCTCCGGAGATCTTGGAGATGGCTAAGAAGTCGGTTGAATCACCCAGGGCGTCACTTTCCAGACGTTGTGCTGTCTGTGGATCCACCTGTACACCGTTGACCGGGCCACAGTTACAGGACAGTGAAGATCTTTGCTGGGTTTGCCGGCGACTGAAGATCAGCGCCTGGCGCGATAACGATCAGCAAATGTCTGCCCAGGAATAGACTGTTCTTATCGGCTCGGCTTCGCGCCGCCGGTTTACTGATCCACCACGTACTGCACCAAAGCATCAAAGATGACTCCGAGCGTCAGGGCCAAATCGGTCTCCGAAAGGCTGGTCGGATCATAAGCAGACTCTAGCGCCAGTCCATGCAGGATGGCGCTGAGCATAGTACTCTGTGCCTTTGCATTGCATATCAATGCAGCGGGTAACAGCGGCGCAAGAGTTTCCATCTTCAGCTTTATCCGAGTGGCCCTGTATGCTCGCGCCAATTTAGCCCGCAACTTTGGATGCCGCACGGCGTACATCTTGAACTCCAGCACCAGCATGGACCACTGCTTGTCCGAAACCCGGGAGATGTAGAAGTGCCTCATAAAGGCAAAACGTTCCGCATCGCTGGCGCATCCCTCTAAATCCCTCCGCACTTGATCCAGATGCGAAGTTGACTGTTCCTCGAGCAGCGCAAAGAATAAATCTTCCTTGCTCTTAAACTGCGCGTAGAACGCGCCGCGAGTGTATCCGGCTTCGGACGCAATGCTCTCAATGCGTGCCGCCTCAAAGCCGTCTCGGGCAAAGACCCGCCGCGCCGCGGTCATCAGCTTGCGCCGGGTCACTTCTGTCCTCTGCTGATGCTTGTTAAGGGATCTGGCTGTTGACTGGACTGGCACCGCGCTTAATTATATACACGGATGTATGTAATGTGATACATGTATGTATGTACTCGATGCTCCGGTTCTTGCTAGCGCTCTGCCTTCTCTTCGCCGCGGCCGCCCGCAATGGCTTCGCGCAAATGGGCGCCACCAGTTCCGGGTCGTCCGGCTCCAGCCGCGCCACCGCCCTGCCGCTTTCCGGCGCCGGCAATAACGCCGGAACCGTTGACACTCAGCAAACCGCCAGTCCCTCAGGTGGTGTCGCCACCGTGAACAGCACGATCCAGGTCTCCGGGAATCTTCAGGGCAGCGTCCTCAGACGGAATCTGCCTCCCGGTCCCATTACCTTGACGCTCGCCGAAGCCGTCAAGCAGGGCCTGCAAGCGAACCTCGGCTCTGTCACGGCGAGTAACTCGGTCCGGGCCGCACGCGCCAATCGCATTCAGGAATTAAGCGCTCTG
Organism: uncultured Solirubrobacteraceae bacterium; assembly: GCA_964658695.1. Classification (GTDB taxonomy): domain Bacteria; phylum Acidobacteriota; class Terriglobia; order Bryobacterales; family Bryobacteraceae; genus Bog-105. The sequence goes on from CBAAAA010000370.1 coordinate 3,443, forward strand.
CTGCCTAACATCAGCGCTAACCTCTCGGAGACCGAGACCCAGGTTAACCTGGCCGCTTACGGCTTTCAGTTCAAAATTCCGGCCGGCCTTAATTTTGCAATCCCCACGGTCGTCGGCCCCTACTCTTATTCACAGGCGCAAGGATCCCTCAGTCAGTCGATCTACGATCCGGTTCTGCGCCGCAACTGGCAGGCCAGCAAAGAGTCCGAGCGAGCCTCGCTCCTGTCCGCCAAGGACACGCGTGAGCTCGTCGTCCTGGCGGTCGGCGGAACTTACTTGCAAACATTGGCCTCCTCCGCCAGAGTCGAATCCCAGCGAGCGCAGGTCGAGAATGCGCAGGCCATCTACAATCAGGCGCTCATCCGCAAACAGGCTGGTACGAACTCGAAAATCGACGTGATAAGAAGCCTGGTCGAACTGCAAACCGAACAGCAGCGGCTGACGTCTCTTGACGCCGATCTGCGAAAGCAGAAGATCTCGTTCTCTCGCATTCTCGGCCTGCCGCTCGACCGCGAGGTTACTCTCTCCGAGCCGTTGTCTTTCAACGCGTCTCTCACTCCCGATGCCCCGGCGGCCATCCAATTGGCTTACACACGCCGTTCGGATCTGCAGGCATCCGAAGCTCAGGTTCGTGCAGCGGAACGGGCCCTTTCCGCCGCTGGGGCCGAGCGCTTACCCTCTGCCTCAGTGAACGGAGATTATGGCGCCATCGGGCCGAATCCAACCAGCGCGCATGGCGTGTTCGCTGTGACCGGCTCCATCAACATTCCGGTCTGGCAGGGAGGACGCGTGAAGGGTGATGTTTTACAGGCAAAGGCCACGCTCGACCAGCGCCAGGCGGAGCTCGCTGACGCCCGTGCCGCCGTGGAGCAGGAAGTGCGCAACGCATTGATCGAGCTTGAAACCTCTACCGGCCAGGTGAAACTGGCCACCACCAACCGCGATTATGCGCGTGAGACACTCTCCGAGGCGCGCGACCGCTTTGCCGCCGGGGTGGCCACTACCGTCGAAGTCGTTCAGGCGCAGGAGCAGGTTGCCGGGGCCGAGAACGACTACATCTCCAGCCTCTTCTCGTTCGACCTCGCGAGACTCGCACTCGCTCGCGCCACCGGCGAAGCCGAAACAGACACACCAGATCTATTGAAGGGAAACCGGCCATGAGTGCCCCCGAGAACGCTATCCAAACCGTCCCGAAAACCAAAGGGCGCGCCAGAACTTTCCTCATCTTCTTCCTGATTTTGCTGCTGCTCGGAGCAGCCGGTCTGCTCTACTGGTTCCACGCCCGGCAATTCGAGTCAACCGATGATGCCCAGGTCGATGCACACCTGAATCCCATCAGTGCACGTATCGACGGAACCATCCTCCACGTCTATACCGATGCGAACCAGGCCGTCAAAGTAGGCGATCCTCTGGTCGACCTTGATCCCAGTGATTACTCGGTTGCGCTGGCGCAGGCGATGGCGCAGCTCGATCAGGCGCGCAGCATGGTCATTGCCCAGCAGCCCAATGTGCCGATCACGCAAGTGGAGAACACCACCAACATTTCAACCGGCCAGGCGGAAGTGGCGAATGCCCAAGCCGCACTTTCGGCAGCACAGCGAGACCGCGAAGCGGATGCCGCCAGACTCGCTGAGTCCGAAGCCAACAACGCCCGGGCTCAGGCCGATCTTGCCCGCTACAAGCTGCTGATCGCGAAAGAAGAGGTCTCGCAACAGGAGTACGACCAGATCGTCGCCACCTCCAAGGCGCAGGCCGCAACCGTAGATGCCAACCGCGCAGCGCTGGAATCGGCCGCTCAGACCATTGATCAAAGAAGAGCGC
>CBAAAA010000371.1:0-5244 GCA_964658695.1 uncultured Solirubrobacteraceae bacterium
CAGTTGTTCCTGCGTGGGAAGCGCCCAGATCTGGGCTTGAACATCCGCCGCGATCAACTGCTTGGCATTCTTCAGCAGCATGCCTTTGAATGCATAACCAAAGCCCTTTACGCCGCTGAGAGCCGCCACGCCAATCGCGACCGCCAGAATCACGAACACAAACTTCGCAGGCGCCGCGCGCACTTCGCGAAAGGCGATCTTAGATGCCGTCTGAAGGAACACTTATGCTTCCACCACTTCGCGGCTCGCGAGTTCATCCGTCAACACTCGCCCATCGCGTAGCGTAATAATTCGATCCGCATATGCAGCCAGCTTGCTGTCATGCGTCACCAGGATCATGGTCGTTTTCTGTTCACGATTCAACGCCAGCAGCAGATCCAGCACATGCTGCCCGTTAGCGCTATCCAGGTTTCCCGTCGGCTCATCGGCCATCAGAATGGGCGGTTCGGTGATAAAGGCGCGCGCCAGCGCCACTCGCTGCTGCTCCCCGCCTGAAAGTTGAACCGGATAGTGGTGCGCCCGCTTCGAAAGCCCGACCCGCTCTAACAGATCCTTCGAGCGCCTACGCAGATCGCCGGAGTAGCCGCTCAGTTCCGCCGGAAGAAGCACGTTTTCTTCCGCCGTCAACGTCGGCACAAGCTGATAAGACTGAAAGACAAACCCGATCTTGCGCCCGCGCAGCCTCGCCAGCTGGTCTTCGTTCAATTTCGTAATATCAATGCCATCCAGCAGAATGGCGCCGGACGAAACCGAATCGAGCGCCGCCATCAGCCCCAACAAAGTACTCTTGCCGCTCCCGGAAGCACCCATAACGGCCGCAAATTGGCCCCGGGGCACGGTGAAACTGATATTCCGCAGAATCTCGACCCGATTTGGTGGATTCTCGATCACTTTCGACACGTCTCGCACGTCAATTACGTCGTTGGCTGACTGCATGTCACTCTTGAAGATGTGGCGGACAGGGGCTTCAATGCTATTTTCTCAGCCGTTCTTGTTTTCGGCTTGATTTTGACCGGTTGCGGATCAACATCGCATAAACAACCGCCGGCCCCTACTGAAGAAGAACGTGCTTCGGCCGCTCCGAGTTCCAATTCCACTCCAGCACCGCTGCGGTCGCCGGATAAGCGTCCGGTCATCGTCGCCTTTGGAGACAGCCTTACCGCTGGCGTAGTGGAAAATACTTATCCGGAATACCTGCAGGGCATTCTGACCGGGAAAGGATACAAATACCGCGTCGATAACCAGGGTGTGAGCGGTGACACCACCACCGACGGTCTCGCCCGTATCGATAACGTTATCGCCGAACACCCGGCGCTGGTAATCCTCGAGTTCGGTGGCAACGATGGTCTGCGCGGCATCCCCGTTGACGCGACCAAAGACAACCTGGAGCAGATGATTTCACGCCTGAAAGCGGCAAATATTCCCACCGTGCTGCTCGGCATTACTCTGCCACCGAATTATGGCTCAGAATATGTGAAACCATTCACCGCCATGTTCCCCGAACTCGCGAAGAAATATAGGCTGCGGCTTTTCCCGTTCCTCCTGATCGATGTGTACCAGCACCCCGATAGGATGCAGCCCGACGGCATTCACCCCAATGGGCCGGGCAACAAGGTCGTTGCGGCAGACGTCTTCAAGTTCATTCAGCCGATGCTTCGATAGCCGTGAGTTACCCCGATTCGGTCCGTTATCTGTACGCGCTTGGGAATGAGCTCAAGGTCGGGGCGAAGTTCGGCCTCGAGCGTATGCAGGTTCTGCTCGCAGCACTCGGCAACCCCGAGCGTGCGCGGCGCTTTGTACACGTAGCCGGAACTAATGGCAAAGGGTCAACCTGCGCCATGATTGCATCTGCGCTGCGTCGTTCCGGGCTCCGCACAGGGCTCTACATCTCGCCGCATCTCATCGAGCCGACCGAGCGCATACAGATTAACGAAGTCCCGATCTCCGACGCTGATTTTGCTTCTGCTTTCGACATGGTTCACGTTGTCGCGGAACAACTTGTCCAGCAGGAGCGGATCGACACCCACCCGTCTTACTTTGAGACCGTCTCCGCCATGGCGCTTCTATACTTCCGCGATCGCTGCGACATTTCTGTTATCGAGGTCGGCCTTGGCGGCCGTCTGGACGCCACGAATGTCATCGCGCCGGAGCTGACCGTGATCACTCCCGTCTCGTTCGATCACGAAACGTTCCTCGGCAACACCATCGAGTCCATCGCATCGGAAAAGGCGGGAATTCTGAAAAGCGGCGTCCCGCTGGTGCTGGCTCCTCAATCGCCCGAGGCGGAAGCCGTGGTCCTGGCGCGTGCGGGAGAGCTTCACTGTCCCGTCACCCAAAGCGCCGACTCGGATGTCACAGACGTTGCCATCGACGCCCGCGGATCCAGCTTCGAGTTGGATCGCTTCCCCTTCCGTTGCCCGCTCCCCGGTCGGCACCAGATCGTAAATGCCGTCACAGCGATCTCGGCGTGTCGACAACTTCAGCTAACAACTAACGCCATAGCTTGCGGTCTTCGCGAAACGGTGTGGCCGGGTCGTCTGGAGTACGTCCGCCAGGCACCCGATTTCGTTCTGGATGGCGCGCATAACCCTGCCGGAGCAAGAGCACTCGCAGATTACATCACCGAGTTCTTTACAGGCCGGCAAGTATGGATCGTCTTTGGCGCAATGCGCGACAAAGCGATAGAGGAGGTCACGGGCTTGCTCTTCCCCCTGGCGGATCGCTTGATCCTGACCGCGCCCGACTTCCCGCGTGCGCTGCGCCCGGAGGCTCTCGCCGAAGTCATCCGTCATCCAAACTGCCTCATTGCACCCACTCCCTGCGACGCCATCGACCTCGCCGCGTGTGCTGCGCCAGACACAACTGTCTTTTTCACAGGGTCGCTCTACCTGGTGGGAGAAGTCCGCAAACTACTTATTGGTACCGTGAACAAAAGATGACTGGTCTTCAATCCGCGACTATTATGTTATTGGCAACCTGCACAGTTGCCCTGCACGCTCAAGACAACAAACCAGTGACGCCTCCATCGGAAGACTATGTCAAGGCGCATTACACGAAATATGAGTTTCGAATTCCGATGCGCGACGGCGTCAAATTATTCACGAGTGTCTACGTGCCCAAGGATCAATCGCAAACCTGGCCGTTCCTGATGGACCGTACGCCTTATTCAGTTGCACCCTACGGCGAAGATCAGTATAAAAAAGAGCTCGGCCCTAGCGACGAGTTCGAAAAGGCTGGCTACATTTTCGTGTACCAGGACGTTCGCGGCCGCTATCAGTCAGGCGGAAAGTTCGTCGAGATGCATCCGCACATCGACCACAAAGCCGGTCCGCAGGATGTAGACGACTCTTCGGACACTTACGACAGCATTGAATTTCTTTTGAAGCACGTACCCGGAAATAACGGCAAGGTCGGTATCTGGGGCATCTCCTATCCTGGCTTCTACACCTCGGCCAGTATCATCGACTCTCATCCTGCAATTAAGGCCGCCAGCCCTCAGGCTCCCATGACCGACCTGTTTCGCGGGGATGACGCATATCATGGCGGCGCGTTCATGCTGGCCGCGAACTTCGGCTTCTACACGTCCTTCAAGCCGTTCTCAGAGCCGACGCTTCCACCTAAAGTGCAGATTCCCTATGACATGGGAACTCCCGATGGCTATGACTTTTATCTGAAGGCAGGTTCTACTGCGAACCTCGATAAGGTTTATCTCAAAGGAAGTAACTTCCTGTTTGCCGACCAGCTCTATCACGACACTTACGACGATTACTGGGAAGCGCGCGACCTCTCGCGCCACATGCATAACATTCACTGCGCAGTAATGACGGTAGGCGGTTGGTATGACGCCGAGGATCTCTCCGGGCCTTGGCGCACTTATCGGGCAATCGAGAAAGAAAATCCAGGTACAGCCAATACCATCGTCGAAGGACCCTGGGTGCACGGAGGTTGGGCGCGATCCGACGGCGACCACCTTGGCGACGTGCAGTTCGATGCCAAAACCGGCGAATTTTTCCGCAAAGAAATCCAGCTTCCCTTCTTCGAGTTCTATCTCAAGGGCAAAGGCCAGGCGCCGCCCGAAGCCTACATGTTCGAAACTGGAGCCAACGTCTGGCGCAAGTACGATCAGTGGCCGCCCAAAGGCGTCGAGCCCAAAAAGCTCTACCTCCAGGCGAACGGTAAACTCTCGTTCGATCCTCCCTCAAGCGAGCAGAGCACTTCCTATGACGAGTTTGTGAGCGATCCGAAGCACCCGGTCCCGTTCGTTCCCTACACAACCGATACCGTTCCCCAGCGCTACATGGTGGACGACCAGCGGGAAGCATCGCGCCGGCCTGACGTTCTTACCTACCAGACCGAACCGCTGACCGAAGACGTCACCATCGCCGGTCCTATTTTGCCTAAGTTGAAAGTTTCTTCCACTGCCACTGATTCGGACTTCATAGTAAAGCTCATCGACGTCTATCCCGCCGATTACCCCGATGCGCCCGACGTCACCACAGGCAACAAACGCATCCTGAGTGCGCCGCCGTTGCACATGGGTGGTTATCAGCAGTTACTACGAGGTGAGCCAATGCGGGCGAAGTTCCGCAATAGCTGGTCGAAGCCGGAGCCCCTCGTGCCCGGTAAGGTCACAGAAATCAATTTTGACATGCCCGACCTCGATCACACCTTCCGGAAAGGTCACCGCATCATGGTGCAGATTCAGAGTTCCTGGTTTCCATTGGTCGACCGCAACCCGCAGACGTTTGCAGACATCCCGCACGCCAAGCCAGACGATTTCAAGAGTGCCAGCGAGCGTGTCTACCGCGAAGGCAGTTCGTCCAGCGCAGTGGAAGTCATGGTGCTGCCTCAGCCTTAACCGTGTTAGTGTTTCGTAAAATGAGGCTGGCATGAAAGGCGCAAATAGTGGCGCGACGCGCAATCTCCTCCGCACGATACGCGGCGCTCTGATTGCTGACCCGTTCGTAATTTTCTCCACCATTTTCTTCGGAGTTCTCAGTCTGATCACTTCGTACTTCGATCTCAACAAAACTGGAAGAGCTCAGGCCGCTCTGGCACGTGTGTGGGCAAGGTGCCTGCTCGCCGTAAGCGGCGTCACAGTCCGCGTCGAAGGCCTGGAGCATCTTCATCCGCAAGGCAGCTACATCTTCATCGCTAACCACCTCAGCTACATGGACACTCCGGTCGCCATGGCGCACATTCCAGTGCAGTTCCGTTTCCTCGCTAAGCATGGCCTGTTCAAGA
>CBAAAA010000372.1:0-5228 GCA_964658695.1 uncultured Solirubrobacteraceae bacterium
AGGTGAGCCGATCAATCCGGAAATGACGAGTTGCGAACGCTCCGCTGTTCGGCGGTCGGTTCAGCCGCGCCAGCCCGGGCTCCCGCAATCCTCGGTCTGAAGCTGACGAAGTTGTACCGGCACGCTTCGCAACGGTATCGGTGCGCACCCAGAGTGAATTGAACCCGCCGCCATAGCGTCGGCCGGTAGAATTTCTCTGGCCAGGCCAGCAGGTTGCTCCGCAGACATTTCGGACATTTGGCCGTCCCCAGTTTGGAAAACATCCACACGCTGATCCATGACCTTGTCCCGCATTCCAGGCATCGGAAGGGGTAAGCGCCGAACAGCATATTGCCAATTTCCGCCAACGACTGGCGCTTCGATCTCCTGAGATTCTCACTCCCGCATTTGGGGCATGCCAAACCAGGGATGATCATACCCGGGGTGTTCCAATGAAGGTTCCACTCAATTCCGGCGTCCGTAGCCGGCGGCGGTCCGAGACGTAGCTCGCGCGGTACTGCTGCAACTGACGCCGGAGATCGGCCACCTTTTCTTCAGCTTGCGCCAGAGAAGCCCCGTCGATCTCGAGGACCGGCAGCAGGTCACGTGTCGTCGAGGTGAGGAACACCGCATCGCTCGCTTCCACCTCGGAAGGCGTCAGTTCCCGTTCTTCAATGTGAAGCCCCGGCACGCGGATTTCTTCCAGCAGCAGAGCTCGAGTGACGCCTGGAAGACAGCCCGAAGTACTGAGTGGGGGTGTCAGCACACGATCGCCCTGGATCACGAAGATGTTCGCCGAGGTGCATTCGCTGACCTGCCCTTCTTCATTCAGCAGCAACACTTCGTCAAAGCCGTCTTCATGCGCCTGTTCGTACCAGGTCAGATTTTGCGCCCAGGAAGTAATCTTAGCCCCGGCGAAGGGCGACGCTCCGTGTCGACCGTGTGCGATGTAGGTCAACCTGACACCCGCGCCCCAGTCTCTGAGGTCGGCGGTGAACGCAACCAGGTCGGTGGAGCGCACCAGGCCCGGACTCTGAAAAACGCCGCCCGTATTTCGAACGATGCACACGCGCAGAGTGGATTCCTCAGCCTCGTTGGCATCGATCAGATCCAGCAGACTTCCTTCCAGAGACTCGGCGGAGATCTCGAACGGCACTCGCATGCGGAATGCGTCTCGTTCCATTCGCCGGTAGTGCCGCTCGTAGGCAAACAACACCCGCTCGGAAACGCGAAGAGTGCTGAAAACACCCCAGCCGTTTAGATATCCAATCTGTCCCGGTGACACCAGCGGCTCGCGCGAATCGCGAATTTCTCCGTTATGAAGCAGAAATCGGTGCACTTCCCGATTTTATCGGAGTTCACGGAGCGCGTGGAGAGTTTTACCAGGAAGCCTTTTCTTGCAACTCCCTGAGCTTTTCAAGAAAACTCCTCAACGCGTTACCGCGGTGGCTTACGGCGAACTTTGCTTCCGGGGCAAGTTCGGCGAACGAACACTCCCATGGCGGATAAAAGAATACCGGGTCGTAGCCAAAGCCCATTGCGCCGCGAGGTTGGTCCAGAACTTCCCCTTTCGCGGTGCCCTCGCCCGTCAACAGAAGCTTTCCCGCCTGAGCCATCGCAAGCACACAAACGAAGCGGGCGCGCCGGTCTACACTCGATCGAAGATTGCGCAATAGCAACTCGATATTGGAGGCATCCGTCGCCGAAGGCCCGGCGTACCGCGCCGAATAGACGCCGGGTTCCCCTCCAAGCGCGTCCACCTCCAGTCCGGAATCATCCGCAAACACGAGTTCCGATGTGAACCGCGAATAATATACGGCTTTCAGAACGGCATTGTCTTCGAATGTGGCCCCGGTCTCTTCCGGCGCTTCAATCCTTATGAGATCCGGCAAGGGAAGAATTTCGATTGCTTCTCCTCCGGCGTGCGCCGCGGCGAATGCAAACTCAGCTAATTTGCCGCGATTTGTGGAGCAGGCGTAAAGCAGCACAAACTACGTTCTTGCGTCGAGAACCGTGGCTTGTATCGAGTGCAGTTGTGCGATGCCGCTGCGCGCCAGCGTCAGCAGAGTGGCCAGGTGCGCGTCGCCAAATGGTTTGCGCTCCGACGTGGCCTGGATTTCTACAAACTGATCCGAGCCGGTCATTACCAGATTCATATCCACATCGGCGCGCGAATCTTCTTCGTAGCAGAGATCGAGCATCGGCACACCATTCACAATGCCGACACTGGTTGCGGCAATCGAGTCAACGATCGGATTTTGAGCCACGACTTTGTACTTGACCAGAGTCTTGATCGCGATGGCAAGAGCGACATACGCGCCAGTGATCGCCGCCGTCCGAGTCCCGCCGTCAGCCTGCAGTACATCGCAATCCACGATGATGCTTCGTTCGCCGAGAAGCGAAAGGTCAACCACTGAACGAAGCGATCTGCCAATCAGCCGCTGGATCTCCTGCGTGCGTCCGGAAGGCTTCCCTTTCGTCACTTCGCGGGGTGTGCGCGTCACCGTGGCGCGCGGAAGCATCGAGTATTCCGCGGTAACCCAGCCTTTGCCCGTGCCGCGAAGAAAGCCTGGCGTGCTGTCTTCGATACTGGCCGTGCAGAGAACTTTAGTGTTGCCGGTTTCAATAAGGACCGAACCTTCCGCGGTTAGCAGATAGTCCGGGGTGATCTTTGTCGGCCGCAATTGCTCAGGCTGCCGTCCGTCGCTTCTCATCGTGTTAACTCTATCCCGCGTTATGGAGCGCGGCGAAGAAAAAAAATCCTATGACGATAAACACCAGCAGGAGAAGCACAAGGCAGGGAATGGCGCCCTGACGAGGCATCGCAGAGGTCTTCTCAGTGGTGTTCTTTTTCTTGATTTTCGTTGCGGCCATGCGCCATATACATTTCGAGACAAGGAAGGCCTCTGTGCCGGTAGCAAGTCCTCGGCGCGGCAGTACCTGTCAAAAAAGTTACTTCTTAAACAAGCTATCAAATGCTGCGCGCGCGTCGTTCGCGTTGCGGGGCGCGGACATCGCACCGGTATACACAATTCTGGAGGGCGCTAGGGCCTGCGTTCCGTCGCGGGCCACGGTCACTCTGGGAGCCATCATTTCACACGAGTTCGCCTGATCCTTCAGCGGAATCCGCACCGGCACCGGTTTGAGGCATTGGAAACGGGTAGAAGAATCGAAGTTCACGCACTGCTTACAACAGTGCAGCGCTACCCCGCACTTCGGGCATGCGCCTTTGAAATCTGTGTCCGGGGCAAGAGTCACCGAACAGTTATAACAACGAGACGCGACTACGTTCTGAACCAGCCGGGGAAGTTTCGGCCCGGTAACATCCAGCGGTAAGCGCGGCCCGGATTGTCTCGGTCTGTCTGGCCTGGGGCCATTGGAGGGGCGATCAGAATCCTGATACCCATGCTGCCTGTACTTGCGATCTCCGTCCATAGTCGTTGATCGGCTCCTTGAGGAAAGGTCTGGCGGAAATCAAAAAACACGAATCACGAAGTGTTCCCGTTGTAGCCAGACATAGGTCGAGTGCAGTTCCAGTACTAAATTAAGAAGAAACAGTCTCTTGACTCTGGATAATTTCGATGGGACCGCGGAACCCGTACTGTTGGAGGGTTAAAGTACGATGTCCGCCTGCACCTGATCTGTATGTACCACGTTTTCCGCTGTGAAGCTAGTGGCTTTCCGAACATTTCTTTCTCAACTAGTACTGAACTTAAGTTGATCCAATCTCAGTAGCGAGAACCGTTCGCCTTTTGAGAAACGCGTTACCGCTAACTGTCACAAGCTCCATTCGACATCCGTACTCGCGGACGCATCTGCCTGTGTGTGAATCTATAGCCAGTGAAATCGCTGTTCTGGTATTCGCTTGCCGCACTCGGCGAGATCGCCGGATGCTATTCCTTCTGGGCCTGGATCCGGCTGGGCAAGCATCCTCTCTGGACCCTTCCGGGCATTCTCTCGCTTGTTCTTTTCGCGCTGGCGTTGACGCGAATCGAAGCGGCCGCCGCCGGCAGGGCTTATGCGGCTTATGGCGGAATCTACATCATCTCTTCTCTTCTCTGGCTCTGGCTGGTGGAGAAGACGCGGCCAGACCAGTGGGACTTGTCCGGTGCGGCTATCTGTCTGCTCGGCGCCGCTCTCATTCTGTTCGGACCGCACCGCTGAATTGGGTTCGAACCGCAAAATCAATGGTGATCTCTATCTCTGGCCGAGAAGAAAGCATAATCGGCCTCGTAAGGGACCAAAGCTTGATCACCGACTCGGCAACCTCCGGCCGGCGCCAACCCGCCCTTCGTATTAAGGCGCTGTACAAAGGTTGTTCTGGCCAGCAAACCGGGGCCTTCTATGCCGTTGCGCGCAGCCAATGACTTCAGCAGCAGGCAAGGGATTGCATCTTTATTCGGACAACTTGCGTCCATACCGGCCGCGACGGTACCCACTTTTTCAGCCCAAACGGCACTCGAATCATACGAGCTTTGCCACGTTGGGCAGTTTAGTTCGTCGGTCTCTTCCGAGATGGTACAGCCTGGGTGCGCCGGCAGTTTGCCGGCCAATTTGCCCAAAGGGACCGGGCTCAGGAAGTGTTTATCACTTGCCCTTTGACCTCATCGCCACTCGTCAGAGACAAGGTGGCCTGCGGCGAATCGAAAGTCCAGGCATTAGCGCCTCCCGCCGTGGAAGGCAAACAGACGTAGTTCTGTGTTCCTCTCGCTCGCGCGGTCAAAAAGCGAATGTTCCCCTCCGGCGGTAACAATCCACTCGGCGTCTCCCGCGTGCCTAAGGTCTGCGTCCACCCGCACTGCGTAATTAAGGCCAACAAGCAAAGGGCCGCCAAATTTGGTCGAACTCCACGCTTATGCATTGACGAGAATCTCGGAGGCGCCACGCGATACTAAAAAGATACGCGCGAACTGTTTTGATATGCAAGAGGAGTGCTGAATGGCATACCTGAGCTTCCGGGACGTGTCCTATGCGGCGGGCGGCAGACTGATTCTAGACGGCCTCAGTTTCGACCTGGAACGCGGTGAAACCCTGGTCCTCCTCGGCCGTAGTGGATCAGGCAAGACCACCGCCTTACGTTTGATCAACCGCATGCTGGAGCGCAGTGGAGGGTCCATCACCATTGACGGCGAGGACGTGCAGTCAATCGATCCCATCGAGCTGCGCCGGCGCGTCGGGTACGTCATTCAGGAGTTCGGATTGCTTCCGCACTGGACAGTCGAGCGGAACGTCGCGCTGGTTCCCCGGCT
>CBAAAA010000373.1:0-5203 GCA_964658695.1 uncultured Solirubrobacteraceae bacterium
ACAGCGCTAAGGAATGTGATCGTCGGTCCGGTCAGTGTGTAATCAACGCCAACGGTTTGCACGAGGCCATTGCGATAGAGTTCGAGGCTTGAGGCGGGAAACGGCGTCTTGCTCAGGGTGAATGATGCGTTCGTCCCGTTCATGCCGCCTGTGGGCGTTTCGCCATCCACGAAACCGACGGTCGAAGTGCTTCCGCCCGATAACCCGCTAACGGTTGTGGTCAGGGTTGCAATGGAACTGTTGATCTGGCTCAGGCTGGTGCTCAGATTGGTGATCTGGCTCATCGAGATCGGCAAGGTGGCGTAGGTCGTGCTGCCGGTCGTTCCAGTGCCCGTTCCAGTGCTTGTGCCTGATCCGCTGGTGGTGGAGACCCGCACCGCGGCGACGCTCAGCGAGTTTGAACTGGACGGCACCTGCCACGTCTCGGTCCACATGACGGTGCCATTGGTGCTGTTATACACCACCTGATAGTAGGACCCGGTGGCCGCTGTCGTGGTTGGAACCAGAAGCACTGAGAGCGCTCCGTTATAGATTCGCGCCGACGTGCTGAGTGGAGAAATAGTTCCGCTCAGCGTGGTCGAGTAGCCGTTCCAGGTGATAATCACCGTCCCATTGAACGGCGTCCCATCGGAGTTGGTAATCGTGTCACGTATCTGAGTCAGATTCGTCTGCGCAAACGCGCAGGTCGTGAGAATGGTTGCGGTCAGTAATAGTGTGGTTGCCAGTTGGCGAAATTTGCCCATGTTGCCTCGCATCTGATTCGCCGTAGTGATACCGGCGACTTCAGTGGAGCATGCAAAGCCATAGTGCTACGCGTACCGCAGCGGAGCGACTGGCTGCTTATTCCGTTAACTTCCCGCCCAGCAGAGATTTGCGGACCTTGAAGTAAATTCCGGAAGGCCGTGACCGCCCGCGGGCATCAGAGCAGGAGGCCGCCGCTGGCATCGATCCGCTCCGCATTCAAATAAGGGCGCAGAGCTTCCGGTACCAGCACGCTTCCGTCCGGTTGCTGGTAGTTTTCGATGATCGCCACCCAGGTTCGTCCCACCGCCAAACCGCTCCCGTTCAGCGTGTGAACGAACTCGGCCTTTGGCTTCGAACCCTTATAGCGGATCTGCGCTCGCCGTGCCTGAAAGGCATCGAAATTGGAGCACGACGAGATCTCTTTGTAACCCTTTTGTCCCGGCAGCCAGACTTCGAGGTCGTAGGTCTTGGCAGCGGAAAAGCCCGTATCCCCTGCGCAAAGCACAATCCGGCGGTAAGGTAATCCGAGCCGTTCCAGAACGTCTTCGGCGTCTCTCGTCAAACGTTCGTGCTCTTCGGCGCTCTGCTCCGGCCTGGTGAACTTCACCATCTCGACCTTCTGGAACTGGTGCTGGCGAATGATCCCGCGGACATCACGTCCATAGGATCCCGCCTCGCTTCGAAAACAGGGCGTATACGCACACAATGAGATCGGCAGGGTATCTCCGTTCAGCGTTTCGTCCCGGAACAGATTGGTCACCGGAACCTCGGCTGTGGGCGCCAGCCAGAGATCAAAGTTTTCGCACTTAAACAGATCTGCTTCAAACTTGGGAAGCTGGCCGGTGCCAAAGAGGCTCGCTGAGTTCACCAGGAATGGCGGCAGCACTTCCTGATATCCATGCTCTTTGGTGTGCAGATCGAGCATGAAGTTGATCAAGGCTCGTTCCAGCCTGGCCCCGATCCCCCAGTACACTGCAAAACGGGAACCCGTCACCTTTGCGGCCCGCTCCAGGTCCAGAATGTGCAACTCTGGTCCGAGATCCCAGTGCGATTGCGGTTCGAACCCAAATTGGCGCGGCGTCCCCCAACGCTTAACTTCGACGTTGTCGCTCTCGTTCCGGCCCGCTGGGACACTCGGATCGGTAAGATTCGGTAAGCCGGCCAGAAAGTCTCGGAACTGAACGTCCAGCTTTCCGACCTGCTGGTCTAATTCGGCGATCCTCTCGCCCAAGGCGCGCATTTTCTGCTGGCGTTCCGTTGTATCCGCGCCCGATTTGCGGAGCTTGCCGATCTCGGCTGTCTCCCGGTTCCGCTCAGCCTTAATCTGCTCGCTTTCGGTGAGGCAGGCGCGCCGTTCCTTGTCAAGTTGCTCAAAGGCCTGAACGTCCAGCGCAAACCCGCGGGCGCTCAACCGCTGCTGCACTTCGGCGAGGTTGTTCCTGAAAAAGTTGAGATCGTGCATTCGACCAGAGCGACTAATCGGCGGCGTGTCCGGCCTGGTGGCCAGACGTGCGCTTCTCAATCGGCTCCCACTCGCGGCCATCCGGCACGCCGGTATATTCGGCGCGCGGACGGATCAATCGATTGTTGGTGTACTGCTCCAGGATGTGAGCGGTCCAGCCGGACATCCGGCTCACCGCGAAAATCGGTGTAAACAGGTCCACTGGAATGCCTAGCGAGTAGTAAGTCGAAGCGGAATAAAAGTCTACGTTGGCGTTCAGGTTCTTGGTCTCTCTTACCGCTTGTTCCACGCTGGAGGACTTCTCGTAAAGATCCGAGTGCCCGGTGCTGGTTCCCAGTTCCTGGCTCATCTTTTTCAAGTGAATCGCCCGCGGATCGAGCACGCGGTACACACGATGTCCGAAGCCCGACACTTTGACTTTATTGTTCAGGTCTTCTCTGACCTTTTGTGCAGCGTCTGCCGGCGATTTCGTGGCTAGCAGCATTTGGATGACTCCCTCGTTTGCCCCACCGTGAAGAGGACCCTTTAACGCTCCGATCGCCGATGTGACCGCGGAGTAGATATCGGAAAGCGTTGCAGCTGTTACTCGCGCTGCGAAGGTAGAAGCATTCAGTTCGTGGTCTGCGTGCAGCGTAAGCGCAACATCGAATACGTGCTCCATCACCTTGTCCGGCTTCTTTCCGGTAAGCGTGTAAAGAAAATTCGCCGCATATCCGAGATTCGGATCCCCAGCGTGAACCCCCTTCCCACTGCGCAAGCCGTCATATGTTGTGACGATGGTTGCGATCCGGGCCATCAGCTTGACGGCCTTTTTCTTGTTGGCCGCCGGTGAGTTGTCACGCACCAGCGGATCATAGAGGCTTAACATCGAGACCGCGGTACGTAACACATCCATCGGCGAACTGTCTTTCGGAACACCTCCCAGGAACTGAACGACTTCCTGGGGCAACTCTCGTTCAGCGACCAGCTCCTTTTTAAGAGAGCTCAATTCCTCAGCACTTGGAAGATGTCCGTTCCATAAAAGGAAAATTACCTCTTCAAAGGTTGCGTGCTCTGCCAGCGTATGAATGTTATAGCCGAAATAACTTAGAATCCCCTGATCACCGTCGATGTAGCAGATGTTGGATGATGTTGCAACGATACCTTCGAGGCCTGCGCCCGGACTAGCCATGTTTACTCCCGCTTCCGATTCTATATCTCCGGCCTCCTGAGGAACTCGCGCAAAACGGTCGCGGTGTCGAGCGCACCACCCAAAGAATTGGGCGGGTTCCTTTGCTGAGTGGTGGCGCGCAGCCGCGCCCTTTGCGCTTTCTCACCTTTCTGCTTCCGGCATGAGCAACTTTGTGGCTTGACGGTAGATAATGAAGGGTTGGTGACTATCTCGACCCAGCCTGCACTCTACCCCGCGGGTCTCCTGACAGGGATGCCCAGCGAGCTCAACCGGGAGACTCTTCTCGGCGCTTTTCGCCTGATGTGCCTTTCGCGTTGCGTGGATGATCGGGAGATCCTGCTGAAGCGTCAAAGTAAGATCTTCTTTCAGATCAGTGGGGCAGGTCACGAGGCCGTGCAGATCGCGTCGGGAATGCTGCTTCAACCCGGCAAGGATTGGATCTTTCCCTACTATCGCGACCGCGCACTCGCCTTGACTTTGGGTGTCACGCCGGAAGACATGCTGCTGCAAGCCGTGGGTGCGGCGCGCGACCCTGCCTCAGGTGGGCGGCAGATGCCGTCTCACTGGTCATCGCCCTCTTTGCACATCGTCACCGGATCCTCCCCCACCGGAACGCAATTCGTACAGGCGGCTGGATCGGCGCACGCTTCACGCTATCTCAAGCCCGAGTCGGATGAGATTACCCTGGTGAGCGGCGGCGAAGGCGCCACCAGCGAGGGAGAATTCTGGGAGTGCATCAATATGGCTTGCCTGGACAAGCTTCCGCTGCTGGTTCTGGTGGAAGACAATGGCTTCGCTATTTCGGTCCCAGTGGAGCGACAGACGCCCGGCGGCAATATCGCACGCCTCTTGGAAGGTTTTCCCGGCCTTCTTCGCGTCGAAGCGGACGGAACAGACTTTGTGAAATCCTATCAGGCTCTCGCCCAGGCGGTGACGTATTGCCGGGAAGGTCATGGTCCCGCACTGGTGCGCGCAACCTGTACCCGTCCTTATTCCCATTCCTTCTCAGACGACGAACGAGGGTACAAGTCGGATTCCGAACGGGCTCACGAGGCCATGAGGGATCCTATGGTAACTTTCCCGAACTATCTGATCAGTCATGGCGTCGTGGATCGCACGGAGATCGACCGGATCAGGCATCAGATCGATGAGGAGATCGCGGAGCTGACGACCAGGATCCTGCGCGAGCCTTCGCCTTCGGTAAGTTCTGTTTACCAGTATTTGTATTCGGACAAGATCGATCCATGCTCGCCGGAGTTCGAAAGTCATCCTCAAATGAGGGGCGAGCCCAGGACCATGATCGACTCGATCAATCAGACATTGGCGGAGGAGATGCGTCGCTCTTCTCCGGTGATTGTTTTTGGAGAAGATGTCGCCGATTGCAGCCGCGAAGAGAACCTCCACGAAGTCAAAGGCAAGGGCGGTGTGTTCAAGGCGACCAGCGGACTGCAGCGCGAGTTCGGCAGCGCTCGATGCTTCAACACGCCCATCGCGGAAGCGGGGATTGTGGGGCGGGCCATCGGGATGGCGCTCAGAGGTCTTAAGCCAGTACCCGAAATCCAGTTCTTCGACTACATCTGGCCCGCCATGATGCAGATTCGGGACGAGCTTGCGAACATTCGCTGGCGCTCGAATAACGGGTTTGCCTGCCCGGTTGTGATCCGAGTCCCGATCGGCGGCTATCTGACCGGGGGCTCTATCTATCACAGCCAATGCGGTGAGGTGAGCTTTACGCACATCCCGGGACTTCGCGTGGTTTTCCCATCCAACTCTTTGGACGCCTGCGGGCTCCTGCGCACGGCGATTCGATCGGACGACCCGGTGTT
>CBAAAA010000374.1:0-2277 GCA_964658695.1 uncultured Solirubrobacteraceae bacterium
CCCAACGCTCCGCATCCGCCGCCGGGTGACGCTTCAGTTGTATGCGGAGAGTGAGTACCCGGAAGCCGGTAAAGTGCTGCTGCATGTGGAACCCGACCACGACGCAAAATTCCCGCTGCAACTGCTGGTGCCGTCGTGGGCGAGATCCTTCCGTGCGGAAATTGGCGCTACAGCGCTCGATGGGAAACCCGGCCAGTTCCTGACGCTTGATCGGGAGTGGAAAAAGGGAGACACGATCAAGGTCGCGATTGAGATGAGCGCCTCCGCCGTCACCGACAGCCATCACTCTGGGGAAGCGGCCATCCGCCGCGGGCCGCAGATCCTGTGCCTGATCAAGGGTGATGGGCCGGTGAGTGATCTTTCGGCAGCAACGATCTCCACATCAAGGATCTCGCTGAAGGCGGAAGACGACGCAGGCACTTACATTCTCTCCGGGAACTATGCAGGCCGGCCGCAAAGCTTGACGCTGGTACCGTTTTCCGATACGGATACTCCATACCGGCTTTGGATCAAAGCGTCCGACTAAATGCAGTCAGTTTCGAAAAATTCAGTTTAGATTTAAATGCAGTCAGTTCGGAGGTAATGAGCCGGTTGTCTGGGCGGCAGTCGCTTCGCACCCGGACCGAGTCCAATAACTGTCGAACAGTCCAACCAGTCCTTCGGCAAAACCGGGGTGCTCGAAGACAACCGCTGTCCAGGCAGGCCGCGTCATTACCGGGTCGAGCAGCGCTATCAGGCCGCACTTACCATCGAAGAGTGCAAGCTTGAGCGGCAACCGGTCGGCAAAACGAATCTGCACGCCCTCAATACGATACTGCCGCATGAGTTCGGCATGTCTTTCGCCGGTCTGGGCCGCTTCGATCAAGAGCCTGCAGCGAACGCCTCGCCTGGCAGCGTCTTTCACCAGATCCTCGTGAAAGGGATCCACGGCGAATGGCGGCCGCGAGAACTCCTCGTAGCGGTCCTGCACCGCGGTCAGCATGCGACGGTAGTGCACGGCGGTTTGGGTAGGATCGCTCACGACGTTGAGAAAATCCAGCGTTCCCCGTCCACCCTGCCCCTCCTCATACGCGAGCCGTAGATCCTCGATGAGACCATTGGCCAGCCGCGACTGCTCAGTCAGTTCATTTTGCAGAATCCGGCTGCGACGGGCCAGGTAGCCGGGGATTGCGAGGCTGGGATCAATGGCGGAGAACAACTTGGTACGTTCCTGGACCACCTGAGCAAAACCTTTTTCCACCAGGCTGTCGAGAACCTCGTAAATCTTCTGCCGCGGTACATGAGCCCGGGCCGCCAGTTCCAGCGCTTTGAACCTCGGATGGCCGGCCAATACAATGTAGGATCTGGCCTCGTAGGCATTAAGTCCCACCTGTTGGAGCTTCCTCCAGTTGAGCTGGTATTCTACCGACGTCGATTCCAGGGTCTTCACGCTCACGGAAACATATCACAGATTGCTAAGACAGGTTGATCAGGTTCCGCGCATCATTTTGAGGGGCCATTTGGGCCGCTCCATTTCCGGCTGCTAGACTTTACTCAGAACCTGTCCGCGAGTCTAATAAATGCCTCAAACTGACTTGCCCCGAACGCTGGGAGCGCTCCGCACCAGTCCGTTTTTCGATCAGCTTCAAGCTGGAAGAACTCTAAAGGAAGAACTTCGATCAAACTTAATTTGTAAGTTGGAGCGCGATGAAGCTTTGTTTCCCGGTGTCGTGGGTTACGAAGACACAGTGGTTCCACAAGTTGTGAATGCGATTCTATCGCGCCACAATTTTATTTTGCTGGGGTTACGGGGACAGGCCAAGACACGCCTGGCGCGCATGCTGACCAGCCTGCTGGATAAGCAGATGCCTTATGTCGCGGGTTGCGAGATCAAGGATCATCCGCTGGCGCCGATCTGCAAGCAATGCCGGGACCGGGTGGCGACGATGGGCGAAGAAACTCCGATCGCCTGGGTCTCGGCGGGTGACCGTTACATCGAGAAACTGGCAACGCCGGACGTGACCATTGCGGACATGATTGGCGACATTGATCCCATCAAGGCAGCCCGCTCCGGCCAGGACATATCGAATGAATTGACGATTCACTACGGCCTCTTACCGCGCGCCAATCGCGGGCTGTTTGTGGTGAATGAGTTGCCGGATCTGGCGGGCAAAGTGCAGGTCGGTTTGTTCAACATCATGCAGGAAGGTGATGTTCAGATCAAAGGGTATCCGGTTCGTCTGCCACTGGACGTCCTGCTTGTATTCACGGCAAATCCGGAGGATTATACGGCGCGCG
>CBAAAA010000374.1:2287-5177 GCA_964658695.1 uncultured Solirubrobacteraceae bacterium
AAAATCATCACGCCGCTGAAGGACCGTATCGGAAGTGAAATTCGCACGCACTATCCGCTTACGGTGGCTCAGGGCATGACCATCACGAAGCAGGAAGCCTGGACACGGCGAAAGTCGCCTGCCGCGATCGAAGTTCCGCTTTACATCCATGAAGTAGTGGAGCAGATAGCCTTCCTCGCTCGCGACGACAAGCGCGTGGATAAACGCTCTGGAGTCTCACAGCGCCTTCCGATCACCGTTTTGGAGAACGTTGTTTCCAATGCCGAACGCCGGGCCTTGCGCGCGAAAGAGAGCGATACGGTTCCGCGCATCCTGGATCTGTATGCCGCGCTTCCGTCGATGACCGGCAAACTGGAACTCGAATACGAAGGCGAGTTGAAGGGCGGCGACGCGATTGGCCGCGAGTTGATCAAGAGCGCTGTCGGCAAGGTATTCAACAGCTACTTCGACGGGGTGAATCTGCGTCAGGTTGTTCAATGGTTTGAGCTGGGCGGATCACTGCGATTGGACGAGACCATGACGGCGCGCGAGATTGTCGAAGAATTGAACGGCATCCGCGACCTGCTGGAGTTCACGGGCAAGCTGGGGCTGACGGAGAACGAAAGTGACGCTATGCGCGCTTCAGCCGGAGAATTTATTCTGGAAGGTTTATATGCGCACAAACGCATCAGCCGTAATGAAGAGCTGGCGTTTGTCGCCGGAGACCGCTCTTCGCGAGAAGAACGGCGGGACGAACGGGACGAACCTTCCAAGCGCGGCGGTGGCTTCGATCCAAGGCGCGGCGGCGGTGGTGGCGGACGGCGGAATTTGAACTAACTCAGGCATCGGAATCAAGCAGCGCTCCGGGAAGCAGGTAAAAACATATGAGGCGGGTTTCCTACTCTAAGTTCTCGGAAGAGGACCTGGGAATCGATACCGAAGATCTTCTGCGCGCGCTGTCGGACTATTTTCTGCAAAGCGGCTTCGACGATCCCTATCTGCAGTTTTCTGAGATGGACAACCATACTCTGGAACAGCTAAAAGAGGCGATCCAGCGGGCGTTAGAAAGCGGCGAGCTGTTCGACCCCGAAAAGGCTGAGCAGATGCGCCAGCGACTGCAACAGATGACTGGCGAACAGCGCGACAAATTGTTACAGAACCTGATGCAGAAGCTGCAGGACTCCGGCTATATCAACATGGACGGCCCGCCTCCGCAGTCGCCCCAGGCTTCAGGCGGCCAGAACGGACCTGAAGGTGAAGCGAAATTCGAAGTGACCGACAAGGCCATCGACTTCCTTGGCTTCAAGACGCTTCGAGATCTGCTTGGATCGTTGGGGAAGTCGAGTTTCGGCGCGCATGACACTCGCGATCTGGCAACGGGAATCGATGCCAGCGGAGGAGCAAAGTCCTATGAGTTTGGTGACACGCTGAACCTGGATATTTCCGCCACGCTGTTTTCGGCTATGCAGCGGGAAGGTCTAACACTGCCATTAAACCTGGAGTACGCCGATTTACACGTGCATCAGTCGGAGTATCAGAGCTCCTGTGCAACGGTGTTGATGCTGGACTGCAGTCACAGCATGATTCTTTACGGTGAGGATCGTTTTACACCTGCCAAAAAAGTTGCACTCGCTCTATCGCATTTGATCCGCACTCAATATCCCGGCGATTCGTTGCGCTGCGTTCTTTTCCATGACTCAGCGGAAGAACTTCGCATTTCGGAGCTGGCCCGCGTACAGGTTGGGCCGTACTACACCAACACACGTGATGGCCTGATTCTGGCGCAGCGGCTGCTGAACCAGGAAAAGAAGGACATGAAGCAGATCGTCATGATCACTGACGGAAAGCCATCCGCGCTGACGCTCGAAGATGGGCGGATTTATAAGAACGCTTTCGGCCTGGATCCGCTGGTGATTAGCCAGACGCTGGAAGAGGTTGGCCGCTGCAAGAAGCAAGGAATACTCATCAATACGTTTATGCTCGCAAGCGATTACGGCTTAGTTCAATTTGTTCAGAAAGTAACTCAGATGTGTCGAGGTAAGGCGTATTTTACAACGCCTTACACACTCGGCAACTACTTACTCATGGACTATATGAACCGTAAGACGAGAACGATTCACTAACAGTTAGAACGCGATACCTAGAAGCACATCGCCCTGGTCGAGATTGGTCTTCAGACCAAGAGCATCAAAGGACTGGTTGGCCCAACGTGTATAACGGGCTTCCGGGGTCAGTTCGAATGCGCCCTTCTTGAAGGTGATTCCAATCCCGGCGACTCCGCCGTAGGTATTGCGATGCGTCAGCGCAGACGAGCTGTCGTTCAGAGTCGCCACTGGTCCTTCACCGAAGGTTGTCTCAGAGATCGTCGAGATGTGCCGGTAAACCGCGCCTACATCCACAAACGGACGATAGTGCCCATGAAGAACGTTGAACTTGAAGAGACCCGGGATTTCCCAGTCATTGAAGGTCGTCGGCCGGTAAACGGTGCTGCTCACGCCGGGAATGGCGCTATCGAAGCCGTTACGCTTGAACAGCCCGTCCACTTCGAATCGGAGATGGTACGGCAAATGAAACTCGCCGCTCACGCCGAATTCGTAGCGCGGGGTGTGTGCCGAGTAGTCGCCCGGAGTGCTGCCGTTGAGCCAGCCGGTGTTGCTGGCGCTCAACATGTTCGTGACCGGTACGCCGACTTTCAGGCCGAGTGTAACCGGCAAAGGTCCTTCTTGGGCGAAGAGTGACGATGCTCCTGCCGCAAACAGGGCCGCCACAAATAATTTCTTACGCATTTTTTATGTCTCTCCCAACCAATCTATTTATTTTTGGAGAATGTACTTCCAGAAGTGGAATTATCGATAACAAGGTGGGTTGTTTGTTTCCACCCGAAGCAATTAAATCCTAATTAGTCCGATGT
>CBAAAA010000375.1:0-5166 GCA_964658695.1 uncultured Solirubrobacteraceae bacterium
ATGTACACCATCGCGGTCATGCTGCAGAAGGGCGGGGGAGGCAAGAGCACGCTCTGTGTGAATCTTGCTGTTGCAGCCGCACAAGCCGGTAAGACTCCGCTCATCATCGACGTTGACCCGCAAGCGACTTCCTGTAAATGGTTCGACCGGCGCCAGGCTGGTGGGCACTCCGCGTATCCGGCTGTGATTGATGCGCAGCCCGCCAGGCTGGAGGCGGCGATCGCCAAGGCCCGGCAGTCGGGGATTGACTTTGTCCTGATCGACACGCCAGCGCGCTCCGAGCAGGCGGCACTCGCGGCCGCCCGCGTTGCCGACCTGGTGATTTATCCCTGCCGCCCCCAAGCCTATGACCTTGAGACCGTGCCCAGTACGCTCGAAGTCGTTCAGATGAGCGGCTCCCGCCGGGCCTTCGCGGTCCTCAATGCCGTGCAACCCTTTGGCGATCGCCACGAGCAATCCCGGGCGTTCCTCAAGAAGTTGGGGGTGGATGTCTGCCCGCAGACTATCGGGAACCGTGCCGCCTTTGGAGACGCCGGAGCGATCGGGAAGAGCATCCTCGAACTGGATCCGAACAATAAAGGATCGCAGGAGATTATCAAAGTCTACAATTATACGTGTAGGATGTTAGGTAAGTCGACAATAAAGCATGGCCAAAAATAAGGACTTCAACCTCGCCGATCTCCAGAGTGTCGCCGGCAGCACTCGCAACGTGACCGCACGGACGAGCTCCGCGCCGGCCCGGGGCAAGTTATTGGGGAGCCACGTCACGGAAGAGACGCACCATCAGTTCCGCCTGATCGCCGTCGAGAAGAACCTGACGATGGAGAACGCACACGCACAGGCGCTCAATGACTGGTTCGCCAAACACGGCAAGCCGGAGATCGCTCCCATGAGGAATGGCCGTAAGAAGAAGTGAACTAATCGCGGACGAGAAATGCGGCGACGTGAGTGGAATGATGGCTCCCGTAGTCATTGCGCTCCGGATAGTAGCCAACCCACTGATCCAGGCGGTATCCCGCTTTGACTGCGCGCTCCGTCATCATCTCTTTACTGATTTCCAGCCAGCGTCCGAACAGATCGGTATTCCCATATTTCTTGACCAGCGGCTCCAGGGTCTTGGATGTCCAGCCGCGCTGCCGCTGCGCCAGTTGGCGTAAGCCATCGTTGACCACGATCATGAGCTGCGGCGGCAGGGTGCGTTTGCTTTCGAGGAAGCCGTCAATCGCCGGCCAGGGATCGCCGTAGGGATCGACGTCCAGGAAGTTAACCGGCAAATGGGAGCCCAGGCCGAGCTTTAGCGCCTTCTCGCAGTCACACTCAAACACTCCCCACTTATGGCCGCGCTGTTTGAGGAGCTTGTCTGCGCGATCCGGCTTGTTCTCGCAGACCATGCCGGTCTTGATGTGCGTGTAGCAGGCCGCGTACAGCTTGCCCCAACCACCATGGGTTTCGAGGATGACCGGTTCAGCGAACTTCTGCAGCACCAGCAGGGACCTGGCCCGGAGCGAGGCTTTGTGATCCCCGGCCGCGTTGTCGCTGACTTTACTCGCGGGCACCGGCGCGCGCCTTCACTTTCACGGTACTGCCGATGTAATACTGGCAGATCTCGACCAGTGCCTCGCCGCGGGTAGCGGCGCCGGTCCGCATGATGGCCTGCTCCAGCACTTCGATCTCTTGCACTTGCATGAGCATCCGGATGGTGGGTTTGGTCTTGGGGCCTGGCTCCCCGTTGCCGTCGCCGTCCTCGCCCTCTCCCGTCTCCCCGGCGGCTCGTTTCAGAACGCCTTGATTGACTTCGGTGTGCAGCCCGTCCAGGAAGGTCATGATATCGACGTTGGTGGAACTGATGTTGCCGAGAACATCGTTCAACACATTCGCGTCAGGTACGGCCAGCGCGCCGATCGGATCCAGCGTCGCGAGAATGAGAGATTCCTCTTCCTCTGAAACGTCAACGTAAACCGCTGGCACAGTCGGTTGACCCTGGCTCAAAGCTATTTGGACTCGCATGTGACCATCTAGCAACTTGTTGGTTCTGCGGTTTATGACCACAGGCTGAACGAATCCGACCTCGTCTAAGACACCAGCCATAATGTCCTGCTGGTTCTTCGGATGGATTCGGTAATTCGAGTGGTGACCTAGAATTTGGTCGGTGGGTTCTTCCCCGTAGGCGACTATGCGGTTTTCCCATATAGCCTTCGTTTGTTTCTTGCTCATAGTTCTAGCAGCCGAGGGCGTGGCCGATGCCCAACAGATAAGGAGGGGCGATCATTGGCTCAGATCTTGATTTCTTCTTCGGGCGGGGTGTTGACCTTGGAGACGGTGGTCCCAATGATGGGCGGAGCGGGGAGGCCTGCGCCAGTGGCCGCTTGCTCGTCTGCAGGCGTGGCGGCTACAGTGCCAATCGTCAGTTGATCCTCTGCAGGTTTAGAATGCGTTCGGACTAAGGGATTATCGGCCACCGCGTCCTCTACCAAATGGAGTCCCTTCTTGAACTCCGCTTGGACGCCCGTTTCTAACTTGACCATGAAGTCTTCTAGCACGTGAATGGTTTTCAATGTGAGTCCTTTTGATTGGCCCAACTTCTCGGAGGGCCCGGAACCCGCTTTGGAAAAGCCGTGGTGCCTCTATTGTCGGTTAGTTAATATGGATGGTGATGATTCGTCTACAAATACAGGCATGCCCACAATAGTTCGCGTTCCGACCTCGGCGGAAGTGGTGGAGTATTTCCGTCGTCTCCCGAAACACAAGATCCGTGGCAACAAGGCAATGAAGGAAGCGTTGCGGGCACTGGCTCGCAGCCGGACGCGGAACGGAGCTGGACCGGGCCGCCCTCGCACCGTGGCGCACGATCCCGACAAAGGGCCGTATTGCCCGTGCGTGGATTGCCGGCGTAAATATCCGAGCTACCAACATAGGGAGAATAGACTTGCAGCCACCGCGAAATAACCTCACCAAGCGGCCGCTCATTTCGGCGCCAGTGGTTTGGAATCAAGACGAACGGGCGTTACTCACCTGGCTGGAGCAACACGTCAAGGACGACGGCTGTCTGGCAGTTTCCGATACCGCTCTGCTGGCGGTGCTGGGATGGCCGGAGAAGCGGTTCTTTGCAGCCAAAAACAGGCTGCTCTACGCGGGAGCGATCGGGGCCTACATCGATGGGGACGGGAATCAGCTTCTACACCTGTTGATGCCTGAGCGGAACGATAAGAAGTCGCAGCGGTACGTGTTCGTGATCCTGCCACTGGAGTTAGTGCCCGTGATTCGCCAACAGGTGAAAAGCTATCGCAAACGGGCCAAGGAAGGTGAGGCGGAGAAACCGGTGAGCCTACCCGGCATACCGGTGCGCCGTCCTAACTGGGGGCGCAAGCAGGAGCGCGGTATGGAGCGCCTGGGGGTTAAAGCACTCCCTCTTTTCAAGAAGCCACCGCCTGCTTGACGTCGGGCCCAAGCGTTTCCCAGTTCTTTCGGATCAACGCGGCTAGGAAGCGGCCCTTGCCATGCCGCCCATCAGATGTTGGAACTTGCCACTGAAGCCGCGACTCAACGTGCCTTCGTTTTGGTACGTGGCGATGAAGTAATTCGCTAAACTCCAATCGTTGTTCCGCATGGCCAGCAAGAGTTGATGGCAGATTTGAAGTTGCACTGCACGCGGGTAATCGGGCGCGGCGGCCGCAATCAGCGTTTGCAGAGCAGGGGCTTTATCGAGAAGGGTGCTCTCCATCATCATTGGAGAGCAGGATATCAGGTTAGTAGTTCTAGCTCTTGCCAGCCACTACCGGCTTGGGATCGTGGTCTGGTCGGTATCCAGTTCCAGTTCCGCAGCGTCGAACTCACCGCGCCGCAGCTCATGAGTCGTCAGATCTTTCCCGTCTCCGTCAAACCACATCGTCTTGACCTTGGTGGAGTCCGGCTCCTGGTTATCGGAGACTGTCATCTTTCGCTCCGTGCCCCGCACCCGTACCAGGTTGCCCATTGTGAATGTTTCCATACCGTTTATTTTAGGTGGGAACAGGAGCTCGTACGCATGCTGGAGCGCGATTAACAGCGCGTCCCGGTCTATCCCGAAGTGATCCCACCAGCTTTTGCCGAGCTGCCCATGCACGCCCAGCTTGGCGTCCTGGTGATGCGTGTGGCACAAGGGAATTGTTTCGCGGTCGCTGCACAGCTGACTGAGGCCGCGAACTCCCACGTGGGCCACCTCCACCGGCCAGGCGCCACACACGGCGCAAGGGAGTGTGGCGATCCATGCCTTGTAGAGACGATCAATCACGCGGCCGCGGCGGGGCTTGCCGCGACGTTTGCGGATCGGTCTGAGGAACATTGATAATTGGGTATGCAGGTGACGCTTTTTTGCGCCTGTGGCTCAACGAAGCTATGGGCGAAGGGACGCTGCCGGCGTTGCTATGACTCGCATCGTGCTTCGCGGTCAAGGTTCGGCGGCAAGCGCGATCAGACGATTGCACGCGACGGCGGACGCTGCACGAACTGTGGCTCAGTCGATGTGGTGGTCCATCACCGGCGCGCGAATGCGTTGATCACGCTTTGTCCGGTCTGCCATGCGAAGGTGCATCGCACGCTCCGCATCCGGTTCGGCCGTTTTTCGATTTACCTGTTAGGCCTGTGGCGCGAGCGGCATCCGGGCTGGCCGGAACAACTGTGCCTACCTGGATTTATGGAGCCGCAACCGGAGCCTGAAGTCGCCCAAGCAGGCCTGTTTGAACAGTCTTAGCCGCGCAATCCCTCCCTTGAGGGTGGGTACAGTACGGTAGGGACTAGCGAAACAACGCTAAGGTTGACACTCTCGAAGTTGGTTCAATACCAACTCAAACTCCGGTTATCGAAAGCGCAAAAGTGCAAGCAGCTTGAGTGGCTTCCAGTGCTCGGATCGGTGTTCAACTTCGGCCTGTAAGGGGAGTAGCGTTACAGGTTCACCATCTCTATAGCGTTAGGCATTATCCAGAAAAACGCTGGGATGAAGAGAGCGTTTGTGTGGTTGCCAAGAAGCTCCACCGATGCTTTCACAATCACTACATGGGGTCTAACAGGAAAAAAGCAACTCCTGCAGACTGGGAACTATTTAGAGAGTGGGACTGCATCATGACCGGGATCACAATTCGGCTCAGAACGCGCTCATTCTCGGGGCTGGATTTAGCCCTCGAACGGTAT
>CBAAAA010000376.1:0-5150 GCA_964658695.1 uncultured Solirubrobacteraceae bacterium
GCATCTGTGATCTGCACAGCCGTGTTCATCGTGGAGCTTATCGGGTAAAACCCTCGCGAAGAGTCTACATTCCGAAGTCCGACGGTCGAAAACGGCCGTTGGGTATCGCTGCCCTGGAGGACAAAATTGTTCAACAGGCGGTGGTGACCATCCTCAACCAGATTTACGAGGTGGACTTCTTGGGCTTTTCGTATGGGTTCCGACCCGGTCGCAGCCCGCATCAGGCGCTGGATGCGCTGAGTGTGGGAATCCATAAGCGGGTGAAATGGGTGCTCGATGCGGACATTCGAGGGTTCTTTGACAACATGGACCACGAATGGACGCTGAAGTTCGTCGAGCACCGCGTGGCCGATCCTCGGATACTGCGCCTCATCCAGAAATGGCTGAAGGCAGGAGTATCGGAAGACGGTCAGTGGTCAGAGACAAAGATCGGAACGCCGCAAGGGGCAGTTGTTTCACCACTCCTTGCGAACGTCTATCTACACTATGTCTTCGATCTATGGGTAGAAGCTTGGCGCAAGAAGGTGGCGAGCAGTGATGTCATAGTCACCCGCTACGCCGATGATCTTGTAGTCGGCTTCGAAAGTCGGACGGACGCCGAGCGGTTTCTGAAAGCATTTCGGGAACGGCTGGCCAAGTTCGGACTGGAATTAAATGCGGAGAAGACACGGTTGATCGAGTTTGGGCGGTTTGCCGCCCGGGACCGGCGAAGGCGTGGCGAAGGAAAACCAGAGACGTTCACATTCTTGGGCTTTACTCACTTCTGTGGGCAGCGCCGGAATGGTGCTTTCATCGTCTGGCGGATTACGGAGAAAAGGCGGATGGTGGCGAAGCTACGTCAGATAAAGGCGGAGCTCCGTCGTCGGATGCATGATCCCGTGGCGTCGGTCGGCGAATGGCTGAAGAGGGTGACACTCGGGTATTACAACTACTACGCTGTGCCCGGTAATATCGATCGCCTCAATGTCTTTGCCCAGCGGCTCCGGCGTTTGTGGCGGCTGATCTTGTGCCGTCGCAGTCAACGTGGTCGCGCGCTCTGGGATCGGTTAACTCCGATCTTTCAGCGCTGGATTCCAGCACCGCGTGTTTTGCATCCTTATCCTTTCCAACGCTTCCTCGCCACACATCCAAGGTGGGAGCCGTATGCGTGAATGCGCTCGTACGGTTCTGTGCGGGGGGCGATCAGCGATGGTCGTCCCTACCGCGTCCAAGTGACTGTCTCCGCGGTCAAGGAGCAGGGTGGCGGCTGCAAAATTGCCGTTGTTCCGCAGCACGTGCAACAGTGTTCCGCCTTGGAGCAAATGGCTCTGCTAGGAGCATCGTTGAATGGTTGCTGACTTTGGGATGAATGCAAATAGTTTTCTTTCTTGTCACGACTGCATATGAGCTCATGTGTAAGGAGAGTGCCGTGACCCATCGGAGCGTTGCGGCAATGCGCAGTGGCGGTTTGCTGAACCAACCGCCTAAACTTTCCGTTTCGCAGCTTTTTATCATGTTAGGCTTGACAAAATACGCGACCTGTACCCAAAAAAGGGGTCCGCTCCAAGTGACTTTGGCGGTACGCACATCGGTTGCAGAGAGGAGCTCCCATGCGCTATCTTTGGCTCTTTTGCGTGGCCGCCGCGCTCGGGGGACAGACCCTCGATCTGTCTCACTTTCAGAATGGTTCCAGCAGTCTCGCGGGCCGGTGGAAGTTCCATGCGGGCGATGAGCCGCGCTGGGCTGATCCGAACTTCGATGATTCAAATTGGAAACTGGTCGCAGTACCTCTAGATCTCGAAAAGCAAGGCTATCCGCATTTCTCTGGCTACGGATGGTACCGGCTGGAAGTGCGATTGGATGCTGCCATCGCGACACAGGACCTGCAGCTGTTTTTCGGTCGGGAGGGCGGAGCCGATGCTTATGAAGTATATGCAGATGGAAACAAGGTGGGCAAATTTGGCTCCTTTCCCCCCAAAGAAAGCTTTTATAATCGTTTGCCACTGTCCTTTGCTGTACCTAAGATTCAGCCATCGCATCAGACGCGGCTTCTAATCGCGTTCCGGTTCTGGGTCCCTCCCCGGTTTGCTCGATTTCCGCAAAAAGGCCTCACATCCGGTCCGATTCAGATCGGTAGCGCTTCCGTAGTGCAGAATCGAGTGGCAGCCGAGGCGCATCGTGACATGCTGAGCCAACTGCCGGAGGCACTGGTGGGCGGTGTAGACCTAATTCTCGCCGTTATTCTGATTGCAATCTACTCATTTGATCAGCGTGCGGAATACCTTTTTCTGGGGTTGGGATCTGCAACCGGAGCGTTGTTTGACGTCGTGGAATGGCTAGACGTTCAAACTCTCTCATTGACGAACGGACAGTACACCTTTGCCGTAATTACTCTTCAATGCTTAGGCCGCCTTTGCACTATCTATGGCATCTGGTGCTTGCTCCACAAGCCGGGACGCAGCACCAGGGCATTGCGGTGGCTGTTTGTTTTCATCCTCTTTGACTTTGCGTTCGACTTTATCAAACACTGGGTGCGTCTACAGGGCGGCGCTGCGACCGAAACATTGTTCACGATAGGGCATGCGCTCAGCATTTCCCTATTCCTGACTACGGACTTCTTTATCCTCTGGTGGAGCCGAAAAGCTGCACCCCAAAATCGATGGCTCGCGGCCTCCTTTATAGCTGATGATTTGGTCGGTGTGTTCTTGGAAGCGCTATACCTCAACAAGGCGTTGCATCTCGTTCCAGCGCTCGTTCGGCTGGTCGACTCCGACCTCAATAATCTGATCCCGAAGCTAAACACCGTACCCGTCCTGAGCGCGTTAGCTTTGGGTTACCTCCTCCTGCGCCGCTTTGGAGCCGCCCGCGCTGAGCAGGAGCGCTTGCACGCAGAAATGGAAACTGCTCGTCAGGTCCAAGGGCTCATGCTGCCCTCCCAATCGATCAGCATTCCCGATTTCGAAATCGAGTCAGTGTATCTGCCGGCTCAGGAGGTCGGTGGAGACTTTTTCCAAATCTCGCAAGCCCGCGATGGGTCATTATTGATGGTCGTCGGCGATGTCAGCGGGAAGGGTCTGAAAGCCGCTTTGACCGTCAGTCTGCTGGTTGGCCTTTGGCAGGACGTGGTCGATGCGGCCGATCAATCGCCTTCAACAGTTTTAGGGCGCTTGAACGAGCGACTGCTTTCCCGAGTCTCAGAGGGTTTTGTAACCTGTCTGTGCTTGAACTTGAAAACAGACGGTTCTCTGACGATAGCGAATGCTGGCCATTTGGCACCCTATCTCAATGGGAGAGAAGTCACCTCAGCGAACGGGCTTCCCCTCGGCATCACCTCGGATAACGAGTATGCGGAAACGAATCATCTGCTCGCCCCGGAAGATGTTCTCGTGTTGATCTCTGACGGAGTCGTCGAGGCCCGCGATATGGCGCAAACTTTATACGGCTTTGAGCGGCTTCAACAGGCGTGCGCAGAGAAACTGACGGCGCAGACCATAGCCAGCCAGGCTCAACAATTTGGACAGGAAGACGACATTACAGTAATCTCAATCTCCCGGCGCGCCATTCGGTCAGAGGTTACTCCGAAGCATGTAGCGGCGCCGTTCGAAACCGGTCGTCCGGCGAGCATACAGCAAGCGTACTGAATGCGCTGCGCCCCTTATACCTTACGCCACATGGACTCGTACCGGCTGGCGCGTGATGGAGACGACTGTGATGTCGTCTTCCTGTCCAAATCGTTGGGCATGGCGAGCGAGTGCGTCAGCGCTAAGACCTTCGGCCAATGCTTGCTGCAATCGGTCGAATCCGAACATGGCACGCTGCTTATCGCGTGCTTCCACCACACCATCGGAGACCAATGAGAGAGTATCTTCGGGCGTCAGGAAGTGTTGCGTTCCGGCATAGTTCGTTTCCGGGGTGATGCCCAAAGGTAACTCACTAACGATTGCAAGCTCGCCGACATTTCTGTAAGGAGCGAGATGACCGGCATTGGCGATGATGAGCCTGCCGTCATTTTCTAAGCGGGCGCACAAACAAGTTACAAACCCCTCCTGCAGCGTCCCAATAAGCTGGGCGTTCAAGCGCGTCAGGATTTCGGCCGGCATAAGGATAGTCGCGGTAATCTCTTTCCATAGTCCGACGATTAAACTGACGGTCAGGGCGGCACGGAGTCCCTTGCCGCTAACATCGCCTATCGCGACAAGCAGGCTACCATCCGGCGAAGCGGCAATCTGAAAGAAATCCCCTCCGACCTCCTGGGACGGCAAATAGGCGATGTCGATATCGAATCCGGGCACCACAGGAGCGCGCGATGGCAGGAGCAGCGATTGGATCTCCTGTGCAGCCTGCATCTCGGAGTGCAAACGTTCCTGCTCGGCCTGAGCTCGCCCGAAGCGTCGCATGATCAGGTACCCCAACGCCAGGATAATGAATAGATACGAAAGGTCGCCCAAAGAGTTCAGGTATCCCTGGTTGGTGAAACGCCTCCAAAACGGGAATATGACCAATACGTTTCTCGCTATCAGGATCAAAGTATTGGCTAAGACGGAAAAAGCCAGCCATCGCGTCGCTGAGGATCCGTAGCGCAGGCGCGCCAGCAGGAAAGCGGAGATTGTACAGGCCACGATAAGCAAGAGCCACGACTCCGGGTGAATGAATGGGTTGACAGAGTTCAGCGTGCTTGCGTGGCCGCTTTCGACAGCGGCGATGTTCCAAATTTCGCTGAGTGTGAGGGCAGCCAGCACCCCCTGCAGGACGCGGGGGACGCCCACACTGTAAAGCGACCAACAGCCGTACACGAACGATATTTGTAAGGGTGAGATCAGCAGCCACGCAGAATACGCAATCTGGGGAGCAGTCAGTATCTCGCTATGTGCTCCAATCCAACGAAGTATACCCTGCGCCAGATCGCCGGCGAATTGCAAAGCAAACCAAAAGTATTCGGGGCGGCGGTTGCCGGAGAAACACAGAGTCAGCAGATAGAAAGTGAGGGCGAGTTCTATACAAATGATTATGGGGTCGAGTGAACGATCCAGAAGATCTTGATACTGCTGCGCCTCAATCTGAGTTCGGACCAGCGCAGGGGATCCGATGGAAGGCGGGCTATAGGCCAGACCGGCCTGCCATAGACCCGTAAATCGCGGATCGGCCCAGATGCGAACGGCTAGCAACAGGTG
>CBAAAA010000377.1:0-5143 GCA_964658695.1 uncultured Solirubrobacteraceae bacterium
CATTCGGACACGGAAGTTTTATTAGCCGCATTCCTTGAGTGGGACACCGCCAGTTTTGTGAGATTGCGGGGAATGTTCGCCGCCGCATTCTGGACAGAATCGCGTCGACGCCTGGTTCTGGTTCGCGACCGGATGGGCATTAAGCCGTTATACACGGCGTCGGTTCAGGGTGAACTTTATTTCGGCTCAGAACTGAAGGCGATCCTGGTTCACCCGGAGATAGAGCGGACGTTGAGCATGAACGGCCTCGATTGCTACTTGGCGTTGAACTACGTACCTGCTCCGTGGACTCTGGTGGAGGGTATTCAGAAGTTGCGGCCCGGACACTGGGCCGAATGGCGCGGCAGCGAATTACGCTCGGAATGTTACTGGGAGCTTCCAACCGGCACTGATCGGCCCTGGACGCTTGAAGATGCGAAAGCGGAATTAGATTCGCTCCTGCGGCAGTCTGTGAAGGAGCATTTAATATCGGATGTTCCTCTTGGTTTGTGGTTGAGCGGCGGTGTGGATTCGTCCACGATTCTGCATTATGGGGCGACGGCACAGAGCGGGATCAAGACGTTCTCGATCTCGTTCGAAGGACGGAGTTTCGACGAGACTCCGTTTATCCGGGAGATGGTCGCCGCCTACGGCGCCGATCATGAACAGCTTGATCTCAATCCGGCAACGGGGTTGCAGGACGCCATCGAGGAGTTTGCTTACTATTCCGACGAACCAAACGCCGACGCGGGCGCGTTGCCGCTCTGGTTCCTTTCGCGGCTGACGCGGCGCTCCGCGACGGTAGCGCTGAGCGGCGAAGGGGCTGATGAGCTGTTTGGCGGCTATCTGACCTATCGCGCCAACCGGTTGTCGCGTTCCGTTCGCCGTCTCCCTTTGTCGGTGCTTGGCGCGTGCCAGGCGGCATTGGAGCACTGGCCTGTATCGGATGACAAGATCAGCTTTGAATACAAGCTGAAGCGTTTTTTGAGTGGCTGCCGGATGTCGCCCGAACGCGCACACGTGTACTGGAACGGCACGTTCTCGGACGAAGAGAAACGAGGACTGGTGCAGCGACCGCTTCCCAACGCCCTGAACCAAATGCTCGCGGAGATGAGCCTTGCGGGCCCGGACAGAGGCGCCGATCTTACGTTCGATCAACGATATTTTCTGCCGGATGACATTCTGACTAAGGTCGATCGGATGAGCATGGCGCATGCGGTGGAAGTCCGACCACCTTTTCTGGACCATCGCATCGTTGAGTTTGCGGCTTCTTTGCCGATCCACTTAAAAATTCGAGGCTCGCGGCAGAAGGTCGTCTTGAAGGAGTTAATGCGTGGCAAACTTCCGGCGGCGATGTTGAGCCGGCCTAAGGTTGGCTTTGACATTCCAGCTCACGACTGGCTTCGCGGCCCGCTGCGCCAGTTGCTGTTCGATACGCTCTCGGCTGGGGTACGCGCAAACCCCGATCTATTCAGGGCTGGCGCAGTTGAGTCTTACGCCAAGCGGCACACGGACAAATCGACGAACGTCGGCTATCACGTGTGGGGTTTGATGATTCTGCTGCTATGGATGAGTAAGTGGAATATAAAGGTTTCTTCTAATCGCGCTGCTTCGGACTCAGGTAATTTGTCCGAATCGCTTCCCCTTCCTGTTACCAATTTTCAATTCGGAGCAAAAAGTTAAACATGAGAATTTGCGTGCTTGGCGGAGACGGCTATTGCGGCTGGGCTACAGCGCTTCACTTGTGCCAGGCGGGACACGAAGTCACGATCGTGGACAATTTTATTCGCCGTCAGTGGGATCACGAGTTAGGCGCGCAAACACTCACGCCCATTCTCCCGCTGGCAGAACGGCTGGCGTTATGGAAGTCATTGACGGGGCATTCGATCAACCTGTATGTTGGCGACCTGATGGATCACGAGTTCCTTTTGGGCATGATCCGGGAGGCGCAGCCGCAGGCGATTGTTCATTTCGCCGAACAGCGATCGGCTCCGTACTCCATGATCGACCGTAAGCATGCGGTTTTGACTCAGGTAAACAATGTCGTAGGCACGTTGAACCTGCTTTTCGCGATGAAGGAACTGGCCCCGGACTGCCATCTGGTGAAACTCGGAACGATGGGTGAATACGGGACACCGAACATCGATATTGAAGAAGGGTACATCACGATCGAACACAACGGCCGCACGGATACGATGCCGTTTCCGAAGCAGCCCGGTTCTTTTTACCACCTCTCGAAAGTGCATGACAGCCACAACATTACCTTCGCGTGTAAGATCTGGGGTCTGCGCGCAACAGATCTGAACCAGGGCGTTGTGTATGGAACGATGACGGACGAGACCGCGATGCATGAGGGCTTGATCAACCGTCTGGATTACGATGAGGTGTTCGGGACCGTGCTAAACCGGTTCTGCGTACAGGCTGCGATCGGGCATCCACTCACGGTCTACGGACGGGGAGGACAAACGCGAGGCTTCCTCGACATTCGCGATACTGTCCGGTGTATCGAACTCGCACTGATGAAACCCGCGGAGCGCGGCGAGTTCCGGGTTTTTAATCAATTCACAGAGCAGTTTTCTGTGCTTGACCTTGCACGGATGGTGCAGACGGCCGCCCGCCGGTTAGGATGCACGGTAGAGATAGACCACTTACCGGATCCGCGGGTAGAAGCGGAGCAGCATTATTACAATGCGAAGCACTCGAAGCTGATCGATCTGGGCTTGCAGCCGCATTTGTTATGCGATTCACTTATCGATTCGTTACTAAATATCGCAATCGAATATCAGGATCGCATTGATTCGAGTCTGTTTCTGCCTCGAGTGAATTGGCGAGAGTCAATGAATCACCGTAGAGAAGCGCTCTCTAAGCCTGCCGCGGCCGGTGTTCCCGCTGTTAAGGGCCGGAACGGGGCGCGGAGGATGGCAGCGGAAGGTTAGTCAATAAATGCTTGCCGCCGCTGGCGAGAATTGTGGTGATGTGACTCGCGCCGACGGCCTGAACGACCCCGGGCAGGGAACGGTTCGAGATTACGAGATAGCATCGGTCTGGTTTCAGCCAGAGATCTATCCATTGCTGGTCTGTCAGAAAGATATCCGGTGCTCCCGGAGCATAGGAACCATAGACTAAGTTGTTGACGCGGCCGTTTCTCAGCAGCGCAGTTCGATCTGTGTAGAAGAACACTGAGGAGTAAGTGTAGTAGTGATGATCCACAACTAACTGACCGGGCGGAGAAGATAACAGGGCATCAGCCAGCGGACGTGA
Source organism: uncultured Solirubrobacteraceae bacterium (assembly GCA_964658695.1). Lineage (GTDB taxonomy): Bacteria > Acidobacteriota > Terriglobia > Bryobacterales > Bryobacteraceae > Bog-105. Next base: position 3,241 of record CBAAAA010000377.1, read on the forward strand.
AGAAAGATACGGGTCGAATACGATCAGCGACAGGCGGGCGGCGTGGAAGAAGAGCACCATCATGGCAGCAGCCGAGAAATATTTCCAGCGGCTGTTGATCCGAAGCGTTCCGAAGATCCCAAGCAGGAAGGCTGCGGCTGCGAGAAGAAGAGGGATCCGCAGGTAGGCAAAGGAGGCGAGCGTCAGGTCTCCCATATGGCCGAGAGAGAGTGTGTAGTAGCCGATGGGTTTCTCCTCCAGGGCTTTTGAGATATCGCCTGGGGCGGGCAGAGTGCGCACCATACACCAGAGCGTGATTACGGTCGCGGCTGCAGTGGCAGAGATTGCTGTCAAGACGCGAGTGCCGCGACGAATCCAGACGCCGCCGGACGCGATGGCGCTGCCGATAAGTAATCCAAAAGCCGGGTAACTGGGCATCGAATAATACTCCTGGGTAGTGGAGAACGTGAAGAAGACCAGGATGAAGCCAATCCAGCAGAGAGCGAGCAGCCTGGTGCGCCCGGCACGATCAAGTGGCTTGTAAGACAGAGTGAAGGCGGCGGGTAAGTAAACGCTCCAGGGAAAGAGCCACAGCAGATGGAAGCCCCAGAACAGAAAACGCGGCACCGTGTTGTAATCACGCGGGTAGCGGAGGTTTAGAAATCGGAGTAACTGCTCGTTGATAAAGAAGAACCAAAAAAAGCCGTGATATTCACCGGGCCCGCTGTGCATAGTGAAGTCAAAGTAGGGCGGATTTCGCAGTGTGGCAATCACGTGCCAGGGTGCGGCGATCAGGGTGGTGAGAGCGATGCCGGCAAAAGGCATCAGGCGCTTCGAGGTCCGTGAGGCGAGTAACTGGTGAGTGAGAGCGAGATATATCAGAGCGGCTGCGATCGGGAATACAACGCCTATGAGGCTTTTCAGTAGCAAGCCGAGTCCGAGGTTGACCCAAATGAGCAGTCCCCACAGCCGCGGATAACGCTCGTCTTCGTCGAGTGCGCGAAGGAAGGCCCACATGGCGAGCGCAATGGTGAAAGTCAGCATCACATCGGGAATCTGGATGCGCGTGAACAGGAATAGACCTACGCAGGTGGCGACAGTCAATCCGGCGTAGAGACCGGCCCGTTTTCCGAAAGCCCAGATACCGAACGCCGTTGTCAGCCAGGCGAGTGCGATGGCGGACAATGCGACCGGGATCCGCGCGGCCCAGTCAGTGGGACCGAATATCTTGTAAGTGAACGCGATCAGCCAGTAAATGAGCGGCGCCTTTTCAAGGTAGGCGACGCCATCGAGGCGGGCGGTCACATAGTCGCCCGTTTGCAGCATGTTGCGGGCGATTTGCGCCTGTACCGCATCCACATCGTCCATCAGAGAGGGTGGCGAGATGATACAGCCGAGATAAATGGCTGAGGCAATAAGAATAACTGTGAAGTAAATCCAGGAAGCTTTATTGCTTTCCCGGGGATCGGAGGGGTTGACCAAGGCCGATTGTAATATGCGCAGTAGCTTGAGATGGAACAGTCCGAGATCGTATTCTATAAGTTGTCAGGAGAGAGCATAGTCACGGCTTCGCGAGCGAGGATGATGCGCACGCTGGGGCTGCTGTTCCTGTTTGTCGCGCTTAAGGCTGTTGGCAATCTCTCGCTGGCGTGGGGGACAAAGCATTTCTCGCAACATCTGTCCACTAACCCGCTGCTTTACATAGCGGCGATGGTGAACCCTTATGTCACGGCGGGGATTGTGATGCTCGTACTGTCACTGCTCACGCGGATGGCTTTACTGAGTCTGGCGGATCTCAGCTTCATATTGCCAGTGACTGCGGTCGGCTATGTATTGTCGGCGCTGCTGGGAGTGGTTTTTCTCGGAGAGACGGTCAGTCCGGCGGCATGGGCGGGAACGTTGTGCATCTTTGCCGGCGCCGCGG
>CBAAAA010000378.1:0-5126 GCA_964658695.1 uncultured Solirubrobacteraceae bacterium
CTTTTTCCTGCATGCGCACAGACTGAGCTTCCAATCTCCTTCGACGGGAAAGCGCATCACGGTAGAGAGTGCGCCGCCAAAGGATCTTGCGGATCTGCTGGAAGAGTTGCGAAGGGACGCTGCGCGGAACGTAAAACTATAGAATGAAGTCATCCAAATGAAGGCAGTAGTAGTTCTGGTCACAGCGACGGCGGTAACGCTGGGTGTGTTGCAGGCGCGGCAGCAGAGTGCGCCGGTTTCACCTCCGCCGGCGCCAGGTTCTGAAGGGGCTCCGATCCGTGCGGAAGTGACGCGGGTCAATATGCTGTTTACGGTCACCGATCACAAGGGGCGGTTCGTGACGGATCTGACGCGTGACGATTTTCAGGTGTTTGAGAATAAGAAGCCACAGCACATCATGGAATTCACGTCAGAGACGGACTTGCCGCTACGGCTGGCGATACTCATCGATACCAGCAACAGCATTCGTGACCGGTTCCGATTTCAGCAGGAAGCTGCCACGAACTTCATCAGCGGAGTGATGCGGCCGCAGGATAAGGCCGTGATCGTGAGCTTCGACACCGCCGCCCAGCTTGTCGCGGATTTGACGAACGACACCAATCAATTGGAAAAAGCGGTGCGGAATCTACGGCCGGGCGGCGGGACGGCATTGTATGATGCGGTGTTTTTCGCCTGTCGCGACAAGCTGATGGAAGATCAGCCTATGTACAAGTTCAGGCGCGCCATGGTGATTTTGAGCGACGGCGATGATAACGAGAGCCACTACAGCCGCGATCAGGCGCTGGAAATGGCGCAGCGGGCGGATACGGTGATCTACACGATTTCAACGAACATCAGCCACATCGAAACAGATGGCGACAAAGTTCTACGGTATTACGCGGAGCAGACCGGCGGGAACTTCTTCGCCCCGTTTCAGGCATCGGACCTGAATCAATCGTTCGAGAATATTGCCAACGAACTGCGGCATCAGTACAACCTGTTTTACAGGCCTGAGCCGCTAATCACGGACGGCAAGTATCATCCGGTGCAGATCAAGATCAAGAAGCGCAAGGAGCTATTTGTGCGGGCGCGGAGGGGCTATTACGCGCGCAAGAGCTCGGCGACCTGATTACAAGCTTTCCGCTATTCTTCGAGTGACAGTTCAGGATGTGGCAACACGTCATCCTGACGGGCAATCCAAACGTAGATCGTAGGCAGCAGGAAGATACTCATAAGGAGTGTCGCGCTAAGGCCGCCGACGATCACGATGGCGAAGGGCCGCTGAGAGTCGGATCCGATCTCATGGGACATGGCTGCCGGTAAGAGCCCGAGGGTAGCCACCAGCATGGTCATCATGATGGGACGGAGCCGGAGCACAGCGCCCTCGATTGCCGCTTCTTCGATGGTCAGACCACGTGCACGCAGCTGGTTGATGTACTCGACCATGATGACGCCGGTCTGCACAGAGACGCCGAACAGAGCGAGAAAGCCGACGCCGGAAGAAACGCTGAAGTGGGTGCCGGTGAGATAGAGCGCGAAGATTCCGCCGATGGGAGCGAGCACCACGGTGAGCATCACCAGGCCGGCCCATTTGAACGAGTGGAAGGCAGAGTACAAGAGCAGGAAAATGCCGAGAATGGTTACGGGAACAATGATTGACAGGCGAGCGTTGGCGCGCTTTTGACTTTCGTATTCACCCGCCCAGTCGAGCGTGTAGCCTTTGGGGAATTTGATTTTGGTGTTGACGTCGTGGATGGATTGTTCCACGGTGCTTCCTAAATCCCGCCCGCGAACGCTGTACTTGATGGCGATGTAGCGAGAATTGTTCTCGCGGTAGATCATGGAAGCGCCCTCCTCGACTTTGATGTCGGAGAGTTCTGAAAGAGCAACTCGTTCCCCGCTCGGTGACAGAAGCTGAATACGGGAAATATCTCGCTGGTTCTCGCGAAACTCGGGGAGATAACGGGCGACCAGGTCGAAGCGCATTTCTCCATCCAGCACCTGGCTGATAGCGTTGCCACCTACCGCGGTCTGGATGGCGTCCTGCACGTCGGAGACATTGATCCCCCAGCGCGCCGCTTTGGGACGGTTGACGGAGACGTCCACATTGGGCTGGCCTAAGACGCGGAACACGCCGAGATCCGCGACGCCCGGAATCTTACTCATGACTCCGACGATGCGATCGGCGTAGTACTCAAGGGATTTCAGATCGGAGCCGTAAAGTTTGACGGCAAGCTGGCCCTTGACGCCGCTGACGGCCTCTTCGACGTTGTCGGAAATCGGCTGGGAGAAGTTCCAGAGAACGCCGGGGATCTTAGAGACCTCGCGGTCCATGGCCGAGATTAATTCATCCTTGTCCCTGCCAAAGACCGGCCGCCATTGAGCTTTGGGCTTCAGATCGACGAAGTACTCGGTGTTGAAAAAGCCAGTGGCATCCGTTCCGTCATCAGAGCGTCCGACCTGTGACACCACCTGAGTGACTTCCGGAAATTTGGCAAACATGAGGCGGGCTTCGGTCATGACCCGACCGCCTTCGGTTGGACCCACGCTGGAAGCCAGGGTTCCGCGCGCCCAGATGGCGCCTTCGTCCAGATGAGGAAGGAACTCCGAACCGACCTTATCGCTGAGATCCAGATAAAGGACAACGCTGAGCAGCGCCACAACAACGGAGATGATCACCCAGCGATGTTCGATATGCCAGCGCAGACTCTTCCGGTAGCGGTTGGTGAGAAAGACCAGGACTGGATTGTGCCACTCCTTGACGGTCTTGCGAAAAGCGACGCTGGAGAGAACCGGGGCCAGAATGAGGGAGAACAACAGTGCACCGAGGAGCGCGAAAGCAACGGTGAGCGCCATGGGCCGGAACAGACGCCCCTCGACTCGCTGCAGCGTGAAGATCGGCAAGTAAGCGGTGATGATGATGGCGATGGCATAGAACACAGGACGCTGGACCTCGTGCGCGGCGGCGCTGATTTTCTCGCGTGCAGTGAGCTGCCCGTCGTCCTTATGGCCCAGGTGCCGAATGATGTTCTCGACCATGACGACCGCGCCATCCACGACCATGCCGAAGTCGAGCGCGCCTAGCGAAAGCAGGTTGGCCGGAACATGGCTCAGATCGAGACAGATGGATGCGAACAGCAGGGAGAACGGAATAGTCAGCGCCACGATCAAAGCGCCGCGCAGGTTGCCCAGGAATAGAAGCAAAATCAGTGAGACTAAGAGGACGCCCTCGGCCAGATTGTGCAGCACGGTGTGGGTAGTGAACTCAACCAGGTCGCTGCGGTCGAGGTGCGGAACAACCTTTACGCCAGTGGGCAGAATGTTGTCGTTCAATTGCCGCACTTTTTGGTGCAGCGCGGCCAGAGTTGCCTGAGCCTCTGCTCCCTTGCGAAGGAGAGCGATGCCTTCGACCACATCCGGGATATCGAACACTTCACCTGATTTGCGATGGATCGACTTGCCGACTTGCCCCAGACGGATTTTGGGTCCTTGACGGATAGTGGCGATCTGACCCAACTTGATGGCGGCGCCGTTGGCGGATTTGATTACGGTGTCGCAGAGGTCGTTGGTGTCACGCACGAGTCCGATCTGGCGAACGTTCAGGGCCTGCGTCCCGCTCTCGATGAAGCTTCCGCCGGCGTTGATGTTATTGTTTGCCAGAGCCGTCTCCACCTGGCTGATGCTCAAGCCGTACGCGATGAGCTTGTTGGGATCGATGAGCACCTGATATTCACGGGTCATGCCGCCGAAGATGGAATCATCGACGATGTTGGGCACGGACTTCAATTGCTTTACCACGACCCAGTCCTGCAGCGCTTTGATGTTCATTAGATCGACGGAAGGATTGGTGCTGGTGACGGTATAAAAGTAGATCTGCCCTGTCGGGCTGTAGTCGGGCCCGAGGCTTGGATTCAAGTTCGGGGGAAGATTGACATCGGCCAGTTTTTCGAGTGTCTGCTGGCGATTCTGGAGATTGTCCGACTGGTCGTCGAAGATGACGGTCACGCTGGAAAGGCCCGCCAGCGATACCGAACGCAGATTCGTGAGATGCGCCAGTCCGTTGAGCGCGGTCTCTACCGGAATCGAAACCTGCTGCTCGACTTCCTCAGCAGCTCGCCCAGGCCATTGGGTGATGACGTTGATGTAGTTGTTGGCAACGTCAGGATAGGCCTCGACTGGTAGAGCGTGGAACGAATAAGCTCCCCAGGCGAGCAGCAGGCCAGCGACAGCAAGGACAAAGATACGGTTCTTCAGGGCGGCATCGACGATGGCGCGGATCATTTAAGCAGACAACTCCTCAGATTCAGCAAACAAAGCGGGAATGGGACGAGGGGAGCTTACAGGGCGGGTGGGGGACGGACGCGCGACGGGCCAGGGAGGATCGATACTAATGGCTCCGGGGTGAACTGGATGCGAAAGCGGCAAACAGGCCCAAACTGACAGACGCAGTGACCAAGGAGAGCGTGGAACGCGACTCCTCAGGGCATGCACTCTGGCGGTCAGCGGAGGTGGAACGCGAGAACAGAATGGGGGGACCACGCCAGATCCACTCTGCATAAAGGCTGGCATCACCCTGGGTAAAGTTGCCCACGCCGTCGTTCAACCAAATGCCGACTGGTTGGCGACTGAGGCCAGAAGTAATCACCAAATCCAGATCATGGTCGCCGTCGACGTCTTGCGCGCGGACGGTAAGACCGGACCTGATTCCTGACGGAAGGTCGAAGTAGGAACTGTCACCGGTAGCGCTTAGACGCAAGCTGATGCGGTATCCGCGCTCATGTTCGAGCACCTGAGCAAGGGCAAGATCTGATTTCTGGTCGCCATCGAGATCGGCCACGGCCCAATCCACATTCAGGGCGTTTAACCGAGACACTGGCAAGCTGAAGGTCTGGGCGTGAACACAGAAGGGGACGATGAAGAGGAAGGCTGCGAGGACTGATGGGGAAAAGCGAGTGATTACGCGGCAGATTATGTCGATCGCAATCAAGGTTCGCTCTCTCGACCTTAGTCTAGCAAGGGTTTGCGGGTACTTCCGTTACACCTGGTATTGCACTAGAATGATGCTGGTGGAAATCGCAGACTCAGTATTCCAGCGAATCAGGAAGATAGGGCTGATACCGGCTGTTCGCACGGCTGATTCCAACGCT
>CBAAAA010000379.1:0-5123 GCA_964658695.1 uncultured Solirubrobacteraceae bacterium
GCGTGATGGCATTTTGAAGCGCGCCGGCCGCTTCCGCGGTATCGCCCTTGGCCTTTAGAGCGATTCCCAGATACAGGGCGTAGTCGGCGTTGGTTGGGACGAGCGACAGCGCACGACGGAAGAAAGCGGCGCTCGACTCCGGGTTGCCGCGATTCAGATACAGGTCGGCCAAGGCGGCGAGGACCTGCGGGTCGCTGTTCTGCTGTTCCGTACGGAGTGACTCGAGCAGATGCGCGCCTTCCTCAGCAAGCGGCTGCAGGCCAGGTCGGGCGGCGGCGGCTTCCAGTTTTGCCAGACCGAGATTTCGCTGGCTGATGTCGAGCGCGGGTTGATTCCAGGCGCGGATGGAGAGTGAGGATTGGGCGGCAGCTGCCGTGCCTGCGATGCTCGGGTTCGCGAGGAGGCGATGATCTGTGGAAGCGGCGTGGGCGACATCAGTTGGCCTGAGCCGAGGCATGTGACAGCCCACACAGTCAGAGACGGCGCTGTTGGGGTGGCTGGCAGGCGTGAGATTGGGATGACACGACTTACAAATTGTACGGACTTCGGCGCTGCGGTCGGCGGGTTTGGCGGCATGTGGATCGTGACAGATACCGCACCAAAGCTTTCCTGCGCTCTCTCGCGCGCAGCGGCTTTGGGAGAGCTGCTCGACCTGATTGACGGCTTGGCTTGAGAGGCGGCTTCCGTCTTCGATGTAGATGGACAAGGCGGTTTCGAGTGGCTGACCGGGGTGAATATCGGTCCAACTCCTGCCGGGGTTCAAGATTCTCGCAACGCCTTCCAGGTGACACTGCTCGCAGACACTGTTGCGTGCAGAAGGAGACAGGCGCAAAGGGTTGACGATGTTGGTTCGCGATGGGTGAGCAATGTGAGACTGCGTATCGCCGTGGCAGCGTTCACAGCTTAGCGGTTCGATCTTCGCGTCTGGGGCAAGTTTTCTTTTGCCGGCGAACCCGGCATTGTTTGTATGGCAAAACAGACAGCCGCCGCCGAGAACGCGGTCGAAGTCAAGCACTGCGCTCTCTTTGAATCCGGGGGAAACGTCCCAGCCGTAACGCTGATAGTAAGAAGCGGGCGACTGCACCAGATAGTCGCCGATTTTAGTTATGTAGCTGTAACCTACTTTTCCGGCGCCGATCTGGTAGTTAACGTTGTAATCCGCGCGGAACCCGAGCTCTTTCAGATGGTGTTTCATCTGGCCGTCAGTCCAAGTTATCTGGATCAGGCTCCCTGATTCGGTCTGAGTTATTTTTCCGGCAGGCACGGTACGGGCGGGCGATCCGATGGAGCGGCCCATGGGGGATGCGAGGAATGCGGCGCTCTCTTTGGGATGACAAGGCGTGCAAGGGAGCTGAGCTCCCCACGAGTGACAGCAAGTGCCGAAGAGCAGCGTTGCCCAGAGCGCGGTAAACAACTTTTCGAAAAACCTTGTTGATCGCTCGCGCAAGCGGTGATAGTATCACCCTACTAATGTCACTGCGGTGACTGAGAAAGCGTTTGGGGTGCCTGCCATGTTGCTGAGAGTTCAGTGTGCAGTTTTGTTTACTTTGTCGTGGAGCGGTCTTGCGTGGTCGCAGAGCGAGGCAACGAGCGCTTCCCTGAACGGCACGGTACAAGATGAAAATGGCGCCACAATCCCCGGCGCAAAGGTGATCCTTTCGAACCCGAGTGTCGGGTTCAGTCGCGAAGTGACTACCGGGGACAATGGCCTGTACACGTTCACACTGATTCCGCCGGCAAGTTACCAACTGCGAGTGGAGAAGGCCGGATTCAATGCGTTTCTGCAGGAAAACATCACGCTCGCGGTGGGGCAGTCATCGACGCTCAACGCTCAGTTGCAAATAGGCAACGTGAATCAGACGGTGGAGGTGACGGCGCAAGCGCCGGTGCTCAATACGGGGAGCGCTGACCTTGGATCCGAGGTCAGCAGCAAGCAGGCGGTGGAGCTGCCGCTGAACATCCGGAACGTGTACGGTTTAGTGGAGCTGGATTCCAGTGTGAATAATAGCCAGCAGTTTCAGGCGCTGAATCCGCCCGGCTCGCAAGGAAATGTGGATCAGGACATCTCGTTCTTCAACTTCGGAGGAGGGCGATTTGGCACCACGGCGTTTCTTCTGGATGGGGCGTGGGATGGCGCGGGTGACTGGGATGGCGTGATTTACGTTCCGTCGGTAGACGAATTGCAGGAGTTTCGCATTCAGACGAATACGTTCTCTCCGCAGTACGGGCTGAGCATGGGGAACGTGGTGAACGCGGTGACGAAATCAGGGACGCGCAGCTTTCATGGCGATGCCTTTGAGTTCCTGCGCAACAACAATCTGGACGCCAACAATTACTTCAACAACTTGAATGGTCTGGAACGGCCGCAGTTTAAGCGTAACCAGTTCGGCTTCACGGCAGGCGGTCCGGTGTACATTCCGCATTTTTATAAGCAGCGGGATAAGACGTTTGTGTTTGGGACTTATGAGGGGCTGCGGCAGCAGACGCCGACGACGCTGCTGACGACGGTTCCGACCGAGCTTCAGCGCACGGGGAACTTTTCGCAGACGTTCAATCAGGATGGGACGCTGGCGACGATTTACGATCCGTTCACTTCCAGGCTGGTGAACGGGCAGTATGTGCGGACGCCGTTTGCCAACAACATCATCCCGACTTCGGAGCTGAATCCTGTGGCGTTGAAGCTGATGAATTATTATCCAGCGCCCAATCGTCCTGGCGATGCGACGACCGGGGCGAATAACTTTGCCGGTACGGCCGGACTGCCGACGAATAGCGACCAGTACACGGTGAAGGTGGACGAGAATATCAGCGAGAAGCAGAACTTCTATGCGAGGTGGTCGCAGAAGCGGCAATTCAAGCAATTGGAAGGCGCGTTTTTCGGCGCTTCGGATCCAGGCGGGAACGGCACGCTGGCGCCGGACAATCGCTTTGAAGGCGGCTTGGGTTACACGTACGTTTTTACCCCTACTTTTGTGATGTCGCTGAACTTTGGGTGGGGCCGCTGGGTAGAGGGCCGTGCGCCGCAGGGTGTTCCGTTTGATGTCACGACAGTGGGGCTTCCGGCAGCACTGAACAGCTACTCGGGTCCAGGCGCATTCCCCAATATCACGCTCAAGGGATATCAGAATCTGGGATCGGGCGTTCTGAATGCGACTCCGCGTGAAGCAAGAACCTACGCGGTGGACTTTACGAGGACATTGAGTTCGCATTCACTCTCCATGGGGTTCATGGGGATCACATTCATTCTGAATACTTTTAACTCGGCACAGGCTTCGTTCACATTCTCGCCGGATTTTACGCAGGGACCTTTTCCGACCACGGCCGACGCGGACACGGGAAACAGCGTCGCTTCGTTCCTGCTTGGAACTGCGGACAACGACAGCGCCGGGATCTCAAGCAGCGCAGAGGCGGCTTACAGCAAGGCCGATTATGGCTGGTATTTCAACGACGACTGGAAAGCGTCGAAGAAGCTAACGCTGAATCTTGGGATTCGATACGACATACAGACGCCTCCGAAAGACCGGTTTAACCGCTTGTCTTACTTCACGTTCGCTCCCAATCCGATCAGCAGTCAGGTTCCTGGATTTAACCTGCCCGGGGATCTGCAATACGTGAATAGCCGTCAGCGTGGGGTGTACGACACGAACTATACGAACTTCGCACCGCGGGCCGGGCTTGCGTACTCGGCATTTAAGAATTTTGTGTTTCGCGCGGGTTACGGGATATTTTATACGCCCGCGATGGAGTTTGGCGATTATCAGGGACTCAGTTTAAATGGCTATTCGCAGACGACGCCCTACGTGGGGACGCTGAATAGCGTGACTCCACAAAACCTGCTGAGCGATCCGTTTCCGACCGGGCTGCTAGCTCCCGTGGGCCAGGCCAATGGCGGAGCTACCAACGTTGGGCAGTCGATCGATGCCGTGCTGCGGAACCGCGCCAGTCCCTATGTACAACAGTGGACGGGGAACATGCAGTATCAAATAGGCGGCACGGTGCTGCAGGCAGCCTACATCGGCAATCATGGCACCAAGCTTTTGTTCGGCACAACGGCTGAGTTAGACCAACTGCCAACCGCGGACCTGGCGCTGGGCAACAAGTTAAATCAGCCGGTGGCGAATCCGTTCTACGGCGTGATCAAGAGCGGCGCTCTTTCGAGTCCGACGGTTGCCTATGGCCAATTGCTGCGGCCGTTTCCTGAATATACGGGAGTAGAGGATGTACAGGCGCCGTCAGCGTCGAGCACGTACAATGCGCTTGCGCTGTCCGCGAACCGGCGGTTCTCACACGGCCTTCAGTTCCTGGTTTCGTATACGTGGTCGAAGTACTTGACCAACAGCGAAGGACCGGAAGGCTGGACAAACGGCCAAGCACAGACGGTGCAGAATTGGTATAACACGTCACTCGAGAAATCGCTGATGATTGACGATATCCCGCGCAGCCTGGTGATCAGTTACGTATACGAGCTGCCGGTGGGAAAAGGCCGATCGTATGCGCCGTCGAATAAGGTTGTGAACGCGGCGATCGGAGGTTGGCAGGTAACCGGTATCTCTAACTTCAAAGACGGTTTTCCGCTTGCTGTTACGAATGCGACTAATAACTCGAACTCCTTTGGGGGCGGACAACGGCCTAACATTGTGGCTAATCCTAATTTGAAAAATAACTCAATTTATGAATGGTTCAATACGGCGGCATTTACACAGCCGGCTCCGTTCACTTTTGGCGACGTACCGCGCACCATGGGTTATTTACGGGCACAGGGGACACTGAATTCCGATCTTACGCTGCAGAAGTACTGGCGGCTCTGGAATGAGGCTTCGCGATTGCAACTGCGCGCCGAGTTCTACAATATCTTCAATCGGACGCAGTTCTTCTCGCCTGGAACTAACTATGGAACTTCAACGTTCGGCGTGATTCCGGGGGCGTTGGCGGCGCGATCCATTCAATTCGGGATGAAGCTTTACTGGTGAAGCACAGCCTACTGATCCTGCTGATTGCCGCCGGGTGGAATGGTAAAGCGGCAGCGCAGGACTCGCTTGCAGATCAGGTACGGGCCGCCGAGGCCTCTGGGAATTACCCGGAAGCGGCGAAGCTGTACGGGCAATTGGTTGCGGAGGGCACGG
>CBAAAA010000380.1:0-5114 GCA_964658695.1 uncultured Solirubrobacteraceae bacterium
GCACGAACGGCACTTTTCTGTGCGGAAAATCCCTCCAAACCGTAGCTGTAACTCTGCCCCCCGTCATCTTCGGCGATGAACGGCGCTTCGTCAGCGATCAGTTGCACCTTCGACTGCAGTCGATTGAAGTCTTCAGCTGTGAAAAGTGAGCGAAGGTTCTCAAGCGTAGCGGGGTAAATCCGTACGCGTGTCGGCCAATGAGCATAACGAGCGTGAAATCCATCTATCGCTGCGCAAAGGCGAATGAAATTCTTGTCGTGACCGTTTGGCATTTTCTCTGATACTACTTCTCGTGCCAGAAAATGTGAACTCGCTCGCTCGAAAGAGTGCGGATGTCTCACGCTCTTCCAACAACCCTGCGAGGCGATCGCGTCAAGGGCCTCCCTGGCGCGCCGCCACTGGAACAGCGGACCACCAGATGGGTGTCTAGCGAATGCTCGGTGCCGGGCTTCCGCCCCGAGCGCAGCATCTCCTCGAGAACCTTAAAAGCCATCTCGCCCAATACATCTCTTGGGAGCCGGACAGTGGTGAGCGGCGGGTGACAATACCTCGCCATCCAGATATCGTCAGCGCCGACGACTGAAACGTCGCCCGGAACCGAAAAGCCCATACTTTCGAGAGTGCCAACAGCCCCAATAGCCATCCGGTCGTTGCCACACAGGATGGCGGTCGGGCGCGGGCGACACTGAAGCAGTTCCTTAGCCAACCGGGCGCCACTCTCCGGTTGATGGTCGCCTTCTGTCACGCTAAATGGCTTCAGGCCCAACTGCTGCATCATGCGCAAAGCGGCCTTCTTGTACTCCCGTGCCGAGACCTGGTTCAACGGCCCGGTCGCGACTGCAATTTCGCTATGCCCAAAGCCGGCCAGGTGCTGCAAGGCCTCGCGCAGTCCCTGACGATAATTGAATGCTATGTTGCTGCGGTAGTCTCCAGCGCTTCCGGAGCCCAGTCGCACCACAGGCACCTTCCGGCTGGCGAGCAGCTCTTCCAGTACCGGATCAAACTGACTCGTCATGACCGCAACCCCACGCACCCGGTTCTCGAGCATTCTCCTCACCGCCATCTTCTCTTGTGCTGGATCGTAATTAGTGGCGGCGAGAAGCATTTCCATTCGCTCGGCCGCGCACGCCTTTTCAAAGCTCTTGATCAGCTCCGGGAAGAACGGGTTTTCTATGTCGGAGATGATCAATCCGACCAGATCACTCTGCCCGCGAACCAGCAATCGCGCGGAAGTGTTCTTGTAATAGTGGAGGGACGCCGCGGCTTTCAGAACACGGGCGCACGTCGTCTTCGCCACCGGGCGCGTCTCGTTCAAGACGTGCGACACCGTGGTGATCGATACTCCTGCTCTTTTGGCGACGTCGCGCATCAACACTGACATAGTGCGTTTTTGAGCCTCGGCCGACCCGGGCCAAAAGCTCCAATACGGATTGTAAGTGGTGACGCCGCGCCTTTATCGCATTCCGTGAGCGTTTGCGAACCAGTCCAGGACCGCAAACGTTTGCGCAAGCGTGAATGCTCAGTATAGGACTTCGGTTTCATTCTGTCAAAGTATCTTGACACTCGTGTATTCCACTTATATAGTTCTATTCAACACTTCTAATTGGGCTGGCGTTTTCTTAGCGAGCAAAGAGAGTAAACATGGGGTCTTTCAGCAGGTCGTTCCGACTCGTTTTCACCGCTATTCTTCTAACCGCAGGCGCATGCTGGGCACAAGATAGCTCAATCACCGGTTCCGTTCGTGACATCTCGGGCGCTGTCATTCCGGACGCAACCGTCACCATCACAAACAGTCAGTTGGGTTTCACCAGAACAGCAAACAGCAACGCCAGCGGCGACTACCTCGTGCCCGGATTGCCGGCCGGCAGTTATGACGTAAACGTCAAGGCCACTGGATTCCAGCAGTACGAAGTGAAAGGGCTGGTACTTCGCGTTGCCGAGAAAGCCCGTGCAGACGCGGCGCTTACGGTTGGCCAAGTCAGTTCCGAGGTGACTGTATCGGGCACTGGAGTCGCCCAGGTTCAGACTGAAACAGCGGAACTCTCCGGCACGATCACAAATAAGCAAATCGATCAACTGGTTCTTAATGGCCGGAACTTCACTCAGCTCGTCACCTTGATCCCTGGGGTAAGTAACCAAACGGGTCAGGATGAGGGGAGCGTCGGCATCACCGGCAGCGTGGCTTTTAGCGTGAACGGCGGCCGCACCGAATACAACAACTGGGAGTTGGACGGTGGCGACAACATGGACAACGGCAGCAATGGCTCGCTCAACACGTACCCTAACGTCGATGCCATTGCCGAGGTAAAAGTCCTGACCTCGAATTACGGCGCGCAGTATGGCCGGAACGGTTCGGCTACCATCGAGACCATCACGAAATCAGGCACCCGCGATTTCCATGGCGACGTCTTTGAGTTTCTGAAGAACGACGATTTCAACGCCCGAAACTTCTTTCAAGACACGCGCCCTGAGTATAAGAAGCACGACTTCGGTTACACGATTGGCGGCCCGGTTTTCATCCCGAAGTTTTATAACAAGGAACGCAATAAGACGTTTTTTTTCTTTTCAGAGGAATGGCGCAAAGAGCTTGTCCCCGGTGACAGCTTCAATCAACAGGTTCCCTCGACTGCAGAACGTTCCGGAAACTTTTCCGATGTTTGTCCTGGCCCGAACTGCCCGGTAAATCCCGCCACCGGCCAGTACTATCCGAACTACCAGGTGCCTGTGTCGCCTCAGGCGCAGGCCTTGCTGCCACTGATCTCGGCTGCCAACAGCGGATCTGGAGCTACTTCTTTTTTCAATGCCGCTCCGGCCCAGCAGACAAATTACCGTGAAGAACTGGTCCGCGTCGACCAAAACATCTCCGACAAGGAAAGATTCTTCTTCCGCTTCATCCATGACTCCTGGAACACCGAAACGGCAACACCACTGTGGTCTTCTCCGGGAGGAAGTTTCCCCACCGTCGGAACCAATTTCGTCGGACCTGGCGTCAGCCTGGTGGCGAATCTCACCTCCACCGTCTCGGCCACCTTGCTGAACGAGTTTGTGTTCAGCTATACGACCGATCACATCTCGCTCACCACCAGCGGTGACTTGGCGAACCGTCCGAGCGATTTCAACATGCCCGGAATCTTCGACAACGGATTCCGCGGACTGCTGCCCAACATCAGTATCATCAACACACCGGAATTTGGCGGCGGCTTCTCTGCCTCCACCGGCTACTTCCCGTGGCACAACTCGAACCCGACATACACTTACAAAGACAATCTCACCAAGATCATCGGCTCGCACAACCTGCTGTTCGGTGCCTCGTTCATAGCCGCCCAGAAGAATGAGGACAGTTCGCTCTATCAGTCGGCGCAAGGCACCCTCACCTTTAATGGGAGCGCCGCTGGCAGCACCGGCAACGGCTTCGCCGATTTCCTGACGGGTAACATTTACTCCTTCGAACAGTCGAATCAGCTTCCCAAGTACTACGAGCGCTATAAGATCGTCGAGCCCTACATCCAGGACGACTGGCACGTCAACAAGAAACTAACGGTCAATTTGGGTCTGCGAGTCAGCCTGTTTGGCACTTATCGTGACAAGAACAAGATTGCCTATAACTGGGAGCCAGGCGCTTACAACGCATCACAGCTCGCTCTCGATACGGCGTCCGATACGGTGACCGGGAATCGCTTTACCGGCATGGTGCAGTGCGGCGCCACCGGCGTGCCGGCCGGCTGTTTGTCCGGCCATCTATTTAACCCCGCGCCGCGCGTCGGCTTCGCTTATGATCCGGTAGGTGATGGCAAGACTTCCATCCGCGGCGGCTACGGTATCTTTTTTGAACATAGTAATGGAAATGAAGGCAACACGGAATCGCTCGAGGGCAGCCCGCCGCTCGTTCAGGACACCACTGTTTTCAATGTTCCCAACTACACCAGCATCAGCTCCGGACAGGCGCTCCTGGGTCCGTTGAACGTCACAGCTATCCCGACCAAAGCCATCTGGCCCTATGTTCAGCAGTGGAATTTCAACGTACAGCGTGAGCTGCCGAGTAACACCGTAGTGACTCTCGCATATGCCGGAAGCAAGGGCACGCATCTGGGCAATCGCGTCAACCTCAATCAGATCTATCCCATCTCTGCTGCGGAGAATCCTTTCGCCGCCGGACAGGTGATTACCAGCGCCAATTGCAGCTCTATGACCGTGAATGGAAACCCTGTCACCGGAGCTGTTTCCAACAACCTGAACGTCGCGTGCGGCAGCGCATCACCTGATATCTACCGGCCATATGCCGGCTACGGAAACATCTCATTGAGAGAGTTCCAGGCTAACTCCAGCTATAACTCCTTGCAAGCCTCGGCTCGCCGTAACGTGGGTCACCTGCAACTGAGCGCCGCCTACACCTGGAGCCACTCCATTGACGATTCTTCGGACGGTGGCGACTCCAACTTCGTGAACTCCTACAACCTGGAACAAACGCGCTCCAGTTCAAACTTCGACCAGCGGCATCTGTTGAACATCAGCTACGTGTATGATCTGCCGTTCTTTACCCGTCCCGGAGTCCTGCATACGGTCTTAGGTGCGTGGCAATGGTCCGGCCTTGTCACTTATCAGTCCGGCGTACCGTTCAGTGTCATCAACGGGGGTTTTGGCGATAACGCGGGCGTCGGCAATGGAACCGGTACTGGTTCCTACGTGGACATCATCGGAAGTCCTTACGCCACTCCCTCGCAAAAAGAGACTGCCGGTGTATTGGGGCCCGTCCTCTACAATCCGGCCGCATTCGCCGAGCCAACGGGCCTGACCTTCGGCGATGCAGGCAGAAACATACTCAACAATCCAGCTCGTACCAACTTCGATATGGGTCTATTTAAACGAATTCCCATGAAGAGCGAAGCACGCGCCATTGAATTTCGCGCGGAAGCGTTCAACGTTTTCAATCACACGCAGTGGAGCGGAGTCAACAATACCGCCTCCTGTTACGGGGGATCAAATAACTCGGCTGGCGACTCAACCTGTATCGCCACCCAGACCTTCCTGCACCCGAACGGAGCTCACGATCCCCGGATCTTGCAGTTGGGCCTGAAGTTCCTCTTCTAAGCAAAGAAGGCAAGAGGGCGGTTCTT
>CBAAAA010000381.1:0-5077 GCA_964658695.1 uncultured Solirubrobacteraceae bacterium
GATTCCGGCAGACTTCCAGCTTGCAGGAGGCCCATCAGTTCTCTTCGACGCGGTCATCCTGGCAGTCTCCCCGGAAGGCGCCGAACAACTTGCCATGCAAACCGCCGCGGTCAGCTTTGTTCAAGACGCGTTCTCACACTTGAAAGTCATCGGACACACGGCAGCCGCGGCGCCTCTGCTGCAAAAAGCTGGTGTGATGACCGATCGTGGAATCGTCGAGTTGCAGGGCGGCGAGGCTGCGAGCACATTCATCACTGAGGCCGCAAAAGGTCGTGTCTGGGATCGCGAGCCGAAGGTTAGATTAGTAGTCTAGGATGGCAGTTAATTTCCGCTGTGAGCTGAGGCCTGGAGGTTAGGTAGAAATCCCCGGGCTTTGGCCCGGATGCTGTACACCGATTTACCGGCCGTGATGTAGAGAGTCCGGTAGTCCTTGTCGCCCCAAGCCAGATTCGCCGGCTGCTCGGGAACGACGATCGTTCCAATATGGTGGCCTTCAGGATCCCAGACCCAGATCCCCTTTGGACCGACGACATACAGGTTCCCCGTTGTGTCAACACGCATTCCGTCCGGCACACCTCCAGGCTCGTCCTCGTTTCCAAATATTCGGCCCTTGCTGACGTGGCCGTCCGCAGAAAAGTTGTACACCCAAATATCTCTCTTCTCGCTGTCGTCCACGTAGAGGCGCTTACCATCCGGTGAGAAGGCGAGCCCGTTCGGCTGAGACAAATCTTTGATCAGCAGCCGCAGTGCTCCTCGATCATCCAGCCGAAACACTCCTTGGTACGGAAGCTCCTGTTTCGCTCCCTTAGGCAAATCAGACGTAGGATCAGTGAAGTAAATCGCATGGTCCGGGCCCACTACGACATCATTAGGGCTGTTGAAGCGCCTGCCGTCGAAACGGTCTGCCAGCACCTTGTGTTTCCCGTGGGGATCTACTTGAATGACCGCCCGCAGAACACTGGCGCAATCGAGGAGATTCTGGTGCTCATCAAATGTAGAGCCGTCGGGATCACCTAACTCAACCAGTGTCTCTTTCCGTCCATCCAGATATACACGGTAGATTCTGTTTTGTTCCTCGTCGCTTACATAGAGAAAACCGGCCGCATCCCAGACCGGCCCTTCTGTGAACCCAAAGCCTGTCGCTACACGGGTTAGTTTTGCATCCTGATTAATCAAGGTCCAGAACTTCGGCGATAGTGCAACCAGCTCAAAATTCCGCGCCGGGTGCTCGTGCGCCAGCAGACTAAAGCTCCCAAAAAGAAAGAACAAAGCTCTGAGTGGGTGTCGCCAATGTTCTTGCACAGTATCTAAAGTACACGGACCCAAAAGGCGTGGCGTGGCGATAAGATCGGACGATGATGGTTCGTCCACTAATGATTGCGTCCATGCTGGCTAGTGCGGGTATAGTACTCGGCCAACAGCCGCATCAGAGACTGCGCAGTAAGTTATCTATTTTCGATATCGCCACTAAGACTGTTCGCGTGATTTATGCCACTGACGACGTCTTCGAGGCACCGAACTGGTCGCCCGACGGGAAAGTTCTGTTATTCAACCAGGGTGGAAGCCTTCTGACAATTTCGCCGGATGGCGGTCAGCCTGTTCCGATTGATCTCAAAGGTCTTACAAAATGCAACAACGATAAAGGCTTTTCACCTGACGGAAAGCAGATCGCATTCTCCTCTTCCGGGAAAGCCAAAGGCTCACAGGTCTATACGGTTCCGAGTAGCGGCGGTGAGCCAAAGCTTATCGTCCCAGAAACTCCGAGCTATTTCCACGCCTACTCACCCGACGGGAAATATCTGTCATTCGTAGCCCAGCGTAATGGCAACTTCGACCTGTTTCGCGTGCCTGTGAAAGGCGGCGCGCAGGAACAACTTACTAAGAACACGGGCTATGACGATGGGCCGGATTACTCGCCAGATGGCAAGTGGATTTACTTCAACTCGAATCGTTCCGGGAAGTGGGCAGTCTGGCGGATGCCGGCGGAGGGCGCCGGAGAGAATGATGCCAAGGCGGAACAGGTGACCTTTGACGAGGTTGAGGACTGGTTTCCGCACTGTTCACCGGACGGAAAGTGGGTGGTATTTGTCACCTTTCCTAAAGGGACCGAAACGCATAATGACCGGATGCCGGGTATGGAACTGCGCATGATGCCGGTCCCGAGCGAGAAGGTGGAGCATACGTCCAGTCAGCTGCTGGTCACGTTTTTTGGAGGACAGGGAACCATCAATGTAAATAGCTGGGCACCGGACTCACAGAGATTCGCGTTCGTCACGTTCGAGCCGTACTGAGATGGTAAAAAGCTACAGTGCGACCAGACCGCGGCGGATGCCAATGCGAACGGCTTCGGTACGAGTACCGGCTCTGAATTTTGCGAGGACTTGAGCTACATGAAATTTTGAGGTGTGGCCGGAGATCTTGAGATGGGCGGCAATCTGCTTATTTCCAAGGCCCTCTGCCATGAGATTTAGAACCTGCAGTTCGCGGATCGTCAGTTTCTCAACTAACTCAGGTCCGATATTGTGACTGGAAGACAGGTGAACCTGGTCGCTGGTTAAGGTGTAAAGCCCGGCAGCAGCCGCCACAATGGCCGCAACGATGGCGCCGGGCCGAGAATGGAGCGGGAGCCACGCATGGACTCCAGCCGGAGGCATTCCGCCATCCTCAGAAAGACCAACAACGGGCAGGTCCCGCCGGGGTAGTCGCCCCACAGGCAGCTTGACCGCCAGCAGAACATCGGGAGGAGCCGCGTCAAAGTCGACGATTTCGATCCGCTCCTCGAAAGCCAGCAAGTGCGCCAGGTCGTCGGACGCGGCCTTGTGATCAGTGATGATTTCGAGGCGGATCAATTTGCTTCGGAGCGCTTGTCAACACGGGGCCGTTCCGAGATCGCAATCGAAACGGAAATCAGTTCCCCGCCCCGAATGACGCGAGCCGTCACGTTACTTCCGATTGCACTCTCGGCGATGGCTGACTGCAATTCCTCCGTATTAGTGAGCTGTTTTGCGCCAAGCGAAACGAGGATGTCCCCCAACTGCATGCCGGCCTTCTCTGCCGGGCTTTCGGGGTTGACCAGCATCACGATCAGACCGGACATTAGATCGAGGTTCACTTTAGCGCGGAGCGATTCAGGAATTGCAATCGGCTGCACTCCCACACCAAGGTACCCATGCCGAATCCGACCTACCTTCAGCAACTCCTCTGCAAACCGATGCAAGGTCTCTACTGGCACAGCGAGAGCAGAGTGCCGGAGAAGAGCGGGCGTCGCTAAGCCGATCAACTGACCTTCCATATTCAGAACTGCCGCGCCAATCTGAGAAGGATACAGCGTGACGTCAAGGCGCAGGAATCGATCGAGAACGCCTCCTCGCCAAGTGCGCCGTCTCTCGCCGACAGCACCGAGAATACCCAGGCTGGCGGATGGTCCAACGTCCGTCGTAAGTCCAACAACTGCGATCAGCGAGCCGGGTTTGAGAGTTTCCGTGGGAGCGGCCGGAAGTGTCTTAAATGTGCTCTCTTCGGTTTTAACTACCGCGAGATCAATACTGGGCACGCGTCCAAGGAGCGTCCCGTCCAGCTTTTGGCCAGTGCTCGTGATGATTGGGATATGTTCTTCGCGCTTGACCGCGTGATCGGCTGTGGCAATCAGATTAGGCGCTATTGTCACGCCGCTTGTGACACGATGCCCAAGACCTTTAACGGAAACAATCCCGCCCATAGCGGTCTGGACAACAGATTCTAATCCATGCGAGAGTGCCTGAAGGGGCGTTGCTGTTCCTTGACTCATGAGGCCAGTATGCGTGTTTAGAAAAGAACGCACATCAGCCTCTTGGCCAGGTCCAGCTATTTTACGCGCTTGGCGGCCGTCTTACGTTTTGCTGCTACAGGTTTCTTAGCAGGCTTCTTGACGACCTTCGTCTTTGCCTCCGTTGGCGCTTTCAAATGCTGCGCAGCAGAGCGCCGTGTTTTCGGGTGTTCTTCTTGCCATTGGTCTAACTGCTTTTTGCGCTTCGCACGGAACGTCTTCTCCGACCCTGTCGTTTTCGATTCGGCTTTTGGCTTACAGCTTCCCTGGCTATGCGCGGGCTTGCCTTTCACTGGCTCGTAACCAGGCCAGCAACGGTTATCTTTTTGTTCTGCCAAAATCAGCCTCCGCATGTGAGATCGTTTATGACAGAGCTTATTTCTCGCTGAGTGAATACAATTTCAGGGTCGCTGGCAATCATTCAGAGCAGGTGAAGCGAGGTTTACTGTCGAGGGTGAGTGGGCTGCATTCATGCGCGCGGTACTACCTGCGGTTGGACGAGTTCTGCCCATGGACCGCCTGTGATCCGGGTGCCTATGAGACTGGTGCGGGTTCCGACGCGTTGACCTTCCTCGACGGCCTTAGGTTCGGCGAAATCGTTCAGTGCATGTTCAACGCGGTAGGTCATGCGAGACTTCAATCTACTTACGCTTATCCTACTCCGTGCGCAACGACACCTGAAAGTGGCCTGGGATCGAGTCCAGGGAGCGGGCGTCGAGCATGAATATTCGGCTGGAGACGCTGTGGCAGGACTTGCGGTATGCGGTGCGGCAGTACCGGAGGACGCCAGTGCTGGTGGCGGTGGCAGTGCTTTCCCTCGCGATGGGCATTGGCGCAAATACGGCGGTGTTTACGTTGATCAATGCAGTGATGCTGCAGTGGCTTCCGGTGGCGGATCCGGCGCGGCTGGTTTTGTTCTACGACGGGATCAGCACTGGCACTTATAGCGGGACCAGCTTTCACGGCGATATCTTCTCGTATGCTTCCTGGCTGGGGTTGCGGGCTATCGCTGCTGATGCTGCCGACGTTGGTGGCGGCCAAACTCAGCGTTGGCGGATCGGCGTAGTCCAGCTTGTAAATGAGGTTGCTGATGTTATCGGAGACGAAGACGTTGCCGATGCGGTCTACCGCGACGCCAAAGTGATAACTGAGTCCGCTGCCCAAGGTAAGGACGGTGGTGTAGCCGGGCGCCACAATCTCCTTCACTGCACTGTGTTCGGCCTCTTCGGCCTTCGTTGAATCCCAGCCTGTGATGACGCGAATCGCACCTCT
>CBAAAA010000382.1:0-5066 GCA_964658695.1 uncultured Solirubrobacteraceae bacterium
CAGTTTGGGACTGGCAATCATCGCACGCGCGATGCCGACCAGTTGCTGCTGGCCGCCCGAGAGCTGATTCGGGAACAGATCCTTCTTGCCTACCATATTGAACCGATCGAGGGCATCGCAGACAATGCTCTGACGGTCGTTCTTCTTCATGTTGCGATAGGAGAGCGGAATCTCCAGATTCTCGTAAACGGTCAGCGAATCCAAAAGATGATAGCTCTGAAAAACGAAGCCAATGTACTTCTTGTAAATCTCAGCGCGGTCTTTCTTGTTCAGGCGGTGAATGGGATGATCTGCAAAAAAATATTCGCCGGTCCAGGCGCTGTCATGCATGCCGAGCAGGTGCAGCAGCGTCGATTTACCGGCGCCCGATGGGCCCATAATGGAGATGAACTCGCCTTCTTTAATATCCAGATTGATTCGCCGGAGAACGAATGTCTTAGTAGGCCCGTGCTCAAAATACTTTTCAATATTGCGAAGAGAGATCATTGATTCACTATTCGTATCTTAGAGCCGTCAGCGGATCGACTTGTGAAGCGCGCACCGCCGCAAGCAGGGAAGCGCCGAGCGTTCGATTCTCTCTCCTGTAATCCAGGTATTCGCCCGGTGACAGTCCGACTACTCCGCAGCACGGTTGATGCTCGCCAAAGTCGATCAGGCGCTCCCCGTCGTCAAACGGCAGCCTCGACAGCAGGGCCGAGTGGATGACGTTGAAAATAGCAGTATTGGCCCCAATTCCAAGCGCCAGCGACGCCACTGCGACAAGGCCGAATACAGGTCGCGCCAACAGCGTCCGCAGAGCGAATCGGAAGTCCGAACTGTACTTCAAATTAACTCCTTAGTGCGAGAACACGAGAGAAGGCAAGGGTGGAAGCGGTGGCGCTTCCGGAATGTCACTCAACAGTCTCCCGAACACATGCCCCGCGAGCACGATCCCGCGGTTTGGGATCACCTCCAACAGCATCGCCTTTCGCGCCTCTGAATAGACCGCGATCACCGCCAGCAGGATGGCTACGGCAATGACGTCTATATTTCTACGAATCATACGGGAACCTCCAGATTTTCTTCGACCACCCGGCCGTCGAATAAGTGAATGGACCGATCGGCATACCGGGCGTAACGCGGGTCGTGTGTGACCATGCAGATGGTGGCGCCGCCGCGATGGAGCTCCCGCATAAGATCCATTACTTGTTCGCCGTTCTGAGAATCCAGGTTTCCGGTCGGCTCATCGGCCAGCAGGATAGACGGGTCGCCCGCCAGCGCACGCGCGACAGCAACACGCTGCTGTTGACCGCCAGACAACTGCGACGGGTAGTGCTTGATCCGGTGCGACATTCCCACCCGCTCCAGCGCCTCATGCACTTTCTTCTTGCGATCGCTCGAACCCATTCCGCGATAGGTCAACGGCAGCTCGACATTCTCATACACGTTTAAGTCTCCGATGAGATTGAAAGCCTGAAAGATGAACCCAATTTCGCGATTCCGAATTCTGGCCCGCTCTGAAAGTTTCAGGCTCTGGACCGGCTTATCGTTCAGGATGTACGTGCCGGAGCTGGGTGAATCCAGCAAGCCCAGGATCGCCAGCAGCGTCGATTTTCCGCAGCCCGAAGGCCCGGAAATCGAGACGTACTCCCCGCGCTGGATATCGATGTGAATCCCCGAAAGTGCATGGGTTTCCACTTCGTCAGTCACGAACACCTTGGTAACACCTTCGAGATGGATGAGCGGATCAGTTGCGTTCATTGCGTATAGTCCTCCAGTTTCTTCAGCTAATTACGTGCGAGACGTCATTTCAGTTCAGGCGAATTCGAGAATACTGGTCGTACCGTGACATGTCCGACAGAATGACGCGATCGCCCACGCTCAATCCGTCGAGAACCTCAATGGTGTTCACCGAGGCCCGCCCGAGCTTCACGTTCACACGGCTCGCGCCTTTACCTTCCGGATCGATTTTGAAGAGGCCGATGGTCGTAAACTCCTCGCCCGAAACCGGACGATCGACATAGACCACGTTGCGAAGGTGATCGACTTCGATGGTTCCGTCAACGCTCAGTTCGGGTCTGGCATCCGGGGGTAAAGGTCCCAGCAGTCCGACATCGACCGTGACCGTTCCGTTCTGCGCCGCCGGATCGATGCGAATCACGCGACCGGGAATGATTCCGTTTCGAGTATCGACCGAAGCGTCAAGACCGATGCGGACGCTCTTCATCTGCGTCTCCGCAATCTTCAGTTCGGCTTTCAGCTTCTTCGGATCGGCTACCTTCGCCAGTATGGTGCCGGTTGCGACACGCTGCCCTACTTCCACATCTACTTCCTGCAGCACGCCGTCGATTCCGGCACGAATCGTGAGGTTATCCACCTGCTTCTTCTTCGTCATGTAATTGGCGCGCGAACTCGCAACCGCTACTTCCTGCGCCTCGATCTGTGCCTTGATGGACTCGTCACCGATACTCAGGCGTTCCTTCTCAAGCTCCACACGGGCTTGTAACTGACTGGCCTGATCGACCGAAATTTTGGACTCCAGGTCACTCTTCAGATTCAGCCGGGTCAACTCGCTATCACGATCGGCATTCAATTTCGCCTGCGTAAACTGCGATTGCAAGGAGGCCAGATTTGATCTCTGGTCAAGTTTGTCGCTCTGTAGTTTCACTTTGACGTTCGCGAGGTTTGCCTCGTCCTGCTTGACCTGCCACTCGGCCTTTTCCGCGTCCAGTTCCAGGTCCGGATTGCTGAGCACCAGCAGCACGTCATTCGCCTTCACGGGATCGAGCCCGGGACGACGCACCACCCGTACTACCCGGCAATCCACCGCGGCTGCGATCCAGTAAATCTCTTGCGGCGTCAAACGGCCCAACCCCCGCCGCTGGACCTCCATTTCGCCCCGTTTCACCGTGCCGAGATACATTTCGCCCATCTCGGCCGATGGTGCGGCAGGCTTAAGGCGGCTGACGGCAACACCGGTGCCAGAAACGACGACGATAATGGCTGCGATCAATGCAATCCGACGGATGGTTCGTCTTCGAGCTACTTCTTTTCCGCGTGGAACATCCATGATTTGTCGATATTACAACGGCATTCCAGTCTCCAATGGACTTCGATCTTTGTTTCTATTGACTTGTGGCTACTCGTGGGGCTGGCTTCTGTCCGGAATTGGGAATTCCTAGCGCGAACTGGGAAACATCCTGCCCACCTAGAAACCACGCTGCTGTGAGATTCTGATCCGACGCTCGCCACTACTGTTTTGCATCGCCCCGCACTTTTCATGCGCAAAAAATGGCACCTCCGGAATGCGTGGAGTTGGCTCAAGTCGTCTCACTTCGAAACAGAGGCGCGAGCCCATGCCTCGATCATTCCAGTCCTCTCACGCCAACTAACGGAGACTATAGGATCGATTGAAAGCAGCGCAGGCGAAGTGTGCGCCAGCTTCGGCCAGATGGCGACCCTCGCCCGTACCGCCGCCGGAATGGGAGCTGCGCTCGTCCAGGAAAACGGTTCCCCGACAGTTAGCGGCACCATCCAGGATTGCCGCGCGATGCTCGCCCACTTGTCAAATCGCCTGGAGCACAGCGGCAACACGTATGCACGAGCCATCCATCAGATGGAAACTACCAGCGGCGCCGTTCGCCGCATCTTCACGGTGCTGCAGGAACTCGATCAGGCCAGTTTCGCAAGCCGCATTATCGCCCTTAACGCCAAGATTGAGGCGGTACATCTCGGCGCTCTGGGCAGTGGCTTTGAGGTCGTGGCTGAACAGATCTCATCGCAGTCGGCGCGTTCGACCGAACTGACAGCCTCGGTGGTAACAGTTCTAAAAAACCTGACTGGCGCCATGGATTCGGCCACTGCTGAGCTAAAGGAGCTGGCAGAAACAGATAGAGCCGAGGCCAATCGCAGCCGTGAGGAGGCCAGCCAGACCCTTGCCAAACTCGAACAGGCCAGCGCACGTATGCAGGAGACCGTGTCCGAAACTTGCAAAGCCAGCGAGACACTCTACGTTCAGATTTCGCGAGCCATCGTCAATATGCAGTTCCAGGACCGCGTCAGCCAGCGTCTCGGGCATGTCATCGATTCTCTCGATGCCATGGGGCGGGCGTTTGCGGAGCCGGAACACGCGCCCCCTCACTCCAATGCGACGGTCGAGGAGCGGAAACGGCAGATTGCCGAGGAACTTGCGGCAACCTACACCATGCCCTCCGAGAGAGTGGCGCACGAGGATAACACCCTTGCGCCGAGTGCAACTGCGCAAACCGATTTAAGTGGAGATGTAGAACTTTTCTGATCTGGCCGATAAGACTGAATATGCCCAAGACAGTGTTGGTTGTTGATGACTCCAGTTCCATCCGGCAGATGCTTACGTTTACGCTGCAGGATGCTGGATTCTCTGTGCTTCAGGGTGCAAATGGCCAGGAAGGCCTCTCCTCTCTCCAGAACCGGTCAGTGGACGTCATCATCACTGATCTCAACATGCCTGTTATGGACGGGATTACGTTCATTCGAGAGGCCCGGAAGTTGGGCACATCTAAATTCACCCCGATCCTGATGTTGACAACGGAAACTCACGACAAGAAAAAGCAGGAAGGAAAGGCCGCCGGCGCCACCGGCTGGTTAACCAAGCCGTTTCATCCAGCCAAGCTGCTGGAAGTGATCGCTAAGGTTTCTCCCTGAGAGGATGCCGCCTGAGCCGCTACTCGATGATATGCAATTCGATGTTGAAGCGGCGGCGATGACGCTGACCCTGCAAGGTGTCGTGAGCGTTCAAGAGGCAGTTCAACTACAAGCTGAGATCCTCGAAATCGACCCCTCCGTACGACGCGTGATTGTCGATTGCAGCCAGGCCGAGAAGCTTCACTGTGCAGCTTTCCAGGTGCTGCTGAGCCTGAACAACTCGCTTCACAAACGTGGTGGCGAAATGCAGATTCGGGGCGTAAACGACGCCATCCTCCAATTCGCCAGGACGGCCGGACTCGATGGACTCGTCGCTCCGCATTAAGCCATATGGAAATTGATCTCAGAAGATTTCACGACACGTTCTTTCAGGAATCTGAAGATCACCTGACCGAAATCGAGTC
>CBAAAA010000383.1:0-5062 GCA_964658695.1 uncultured Solirubrobacteraceae bacterium
CTGCTTCCTTAACAGTGGCGGGAGACACAATGAACGACGTCATCAGCGTCGGTCCCTTATACTCGAACGGATTTCCCAGCGGCCAATTGACTCCGCCGTCTACCGAGACGGCAACCTGCTTCTGCTTCACCAGATACTGATACAGGCGCGAGGCTTCGCCGTTATGCAACAGTTCGCCTGTGACCGCTCCCACCACCGCCTCATGCGAACCGCGTGGCGGCATCCGGTAGCCAATTGCAAGCGCGGGCACCTTGGCCAGTTTGTCTGTTTGTGTAGAAGTTCGCTCTGCTGTTTGCGGGTGCTCTTCCACGTTGGCTTTCTGGACCGGAGCGCCTGTTGGCAATGCGCCAAAGTACTGCTGTACTTTCGCGAACACCTGCTCTGCAGAGACATCGCCGACGACCGCTAAGACGGCATTTCCCGGTGTATAGTACTGCTGGTAAAACGTCTTCACGTCCTCGATCCTGGCCGCATCCAGGTCTCGAAAGTCTCCGTAGAAGTTGTGCGAGTTCGGGTACGTGTCAAAGGCCTTCCCGGGCAGGTCGATTGCGAAGAACAATCCGTATGGCCGGTTTAGAACGTTCACCCGAACCTCTTCTTCCACCACCTTGCGTTGGTTCTCAAGGTTCTGAGGCGAGAAATCCAGCGTCTTCATCCGATCTGCCTCCAGCCACAGCAAAGGATCCAGAGCCGAGATCGGCGCCGTTTCAATATACTCGGTAAAGTCGTAACGCGTATCGCCGTTGTTATTGCCGCCGCCACCTTCGATCACGCGCTCCATAACGCCTTTGGGAGCGGTCGGAGTTCCCTCAAACATCATGTGTTCGAACAAATGGGCAAAGCCGGTCCGCCCTTGCGGTTCCAATCGGAACCCAATCCCATAGGAGACACAGATTCCCACCGTAGGCGCCGTGTGATCCTCTGAGACCACGACTTTGAGTCCGTTCGGCAGTTCTTTCATGACAGCTGGAACCTTCCACGCCATTGGCGCGCTCTGACCTGAGATCAGCTGCGTGAATAACAAAGACAGCGGCGCCAGAAGCAGACTGGCCCGCACCCATTTCCCGGCGCAATGCAGCGCCCAAAAGCAAATCATCGTTCCACCTCTTCAATCTCACGGCGGACTGCAGCTGCCATCACGATGCTAAACGCACGCGTGCGGGGCCAGGTTCCCAAGGACTTTCTGAGAATGATCGTTTCCACATTATGCGCTTACGCGAAGCGAAACTGGTGCACCGCCGGTGGGCTTTGATCGAAATCACTGTACCGGATCCACTTCGGCCTGACGACGAAGTAGACCAGTCCCGGCCACTGCAAGTGCTGCACCCCGTCCGGCCAAACCTCGAAGTAACCCTGTCGGAACGCTTCCAAATCAGGAGATCGAAGCTCAGTGGCTTCGCCTTCATACTGCACCGTCTGCTCACCGCTCCAGCCAATCACAAACGAACACCTGGGCGAGGAAATCAGATTTGAATATTTGCGTGAACTCGTGACGGTATCGAATACAATCTCAAGTTTCGGAGTAACAGCGATGCCCACCAGCGCACTCTGCGGAGATCCAGCCTCGCACACCGACGCGAGGACAGCCAATCTGAATCGAGACATGAAACGATACAGATCCGTTTCCGTCACTGAAACGTCTGTCCGCTCCTCTTACCGGCTTTTCGCGGGAAGCGCCAGCACGGCGTTCTGGGCGATGTCATCCCCCGCATACTTCAATTGATAACCGTCTTTGCCCGGCTTCTTAATGAGTGCGAGTGGATAGTAGAGATAACCAGCCACCGGTCGAGCGAAACGCCCCGCCGGCAGATTTCGGTCTTCCAATTGCCGCTGCAAACCTTCCATATCCTGAGCCCAATCCGGAGGCGGGGCACTTGATGTTCTCCGATCCGGCCCGTTATTGACACCAACGCCAACGCTCTCATAAGTGCCATGCACACGCCGTCCGGTATATGGATCGGTCCCCGACTCATAGCCAATGCTCGCGTCGGTAGAAACATTTCCAACTTCGGAGGGCAATCTAGGCTGTTCTCTCTTCTGCTGCATCCGCGCGGCAACCGTCATGGCATCGGCCGGTCTCACAATGTCCTTCTCGCGTCCATCGAGCGTAAACGAGTCTGGACGAAGCTCTATCGAGCCGCCGCTGCCTGGATAGCAAGCGACTTCCAGGACGATGTACTTTTTGCTGATATCCGAGGCGAAGACATGCTTCACCTGGTCGGCTGAAAGCAAAGAAGCCGCATACGTTAGTCCGCCGACTGTGACATGCGCTGCGTAGTCGTCCGGCTTGGCGCGGGCGGCTACACCCCCAGGCTGCTGACCCAGTAAGCTGCTGGTCAGCATCACAGAAATGATCCAAATCGACCGGCCAAGCAAACGAGAATTCATAGAATTGCCTACGTCTCAGGTTATCCCAGAATCCACTAGCCCGCGTGGCGGCCGGATCATTTCGAAGATCTCCTGCCCGGCGCCCACAGCAACGTCTGATCGGAGGCGATCCGTTCTCACCAGACCTCTTCGCACTGCTGTGGGAGCACCTCTCTGTTCGAGAGATCCACCGGGTCAGCAAGAAAGGCGCGCAATCCTTAGACTTTCAAGTTCCATTTTCACCGCCGATACGGAAGCCCAGCTTCAGCGATTCGCAGCCAGCGAAGGTAAGAACGCCGCTCGGGTCGTAGAGGAGACCTTTACGCTCATGCTGGAACGGCCGCCGCAATTCTCCGGAGGCGGGAAGGCCCGGAGATTGGGAAGAGCCGCGAGCTGCGCGGTCAGTATGGCAGCCAAATCGCTTGCGAAATCAACCGTTGTCAAAAACCCGTGGATCGGAAAAAACGTTAAACTACAATCCTGGTAACGAGGGCCAGAGATCGGAGACACCTCTATGTTCGAGAGATACACCGAGTCAGCAAGAAAGGCGATTTTCTTTGGCCGGTACGAGGCCAGTGTCTTCGGCAGCAACGAGATCGAGGTGGAGCACCTTCTTCTCGGTGTGCTGCGCGCCGACGCTGACTTGTCGATCCGTGTCTTTCATACTCAGAAGAACATTGACACGGTCCGCCATCGGATCACCCTCGAAGCTCCCCGCGCCGAAAAGCGTGTGTCAACGTCCGTCGATCTTCCGCTCAGCGATTCGTGTAAGCGCGTTTTGAGCTTGGCAGTGGAGGATGCGAGCCGTCGCAATCAGTCCTTTGTGAGCGCCGGACACCTGCTGCTGGGCATTGCCCAGGAGCCGTCCAGCCTTGCCGCCCGGCTGGTGTTGGAAAGCGGAGTCACTATCGCAGCGCTGCAAGCAGAAGCCAGCCGCGCCAAGCAACTCGCTGCCGCAACATCAGCAGGCACTGAGCAGCGTTTTGAATCATCCGCGCCATCCTCGACTCGCTCGCCGCAAGCGGCGAATGTGAGTTTCGAGCCGCAAGGGCAAGGACCGCTTGATTTAGTGGCCGAGGCGCGCGAAGGAAGGTTGGAACCGCTCATTGGCCGTGCGCGAGAGCTCAATCAGTTGCTTCAGGTGCTGTCGCGTCGAACCAGGAACAGCGTTGTCCTGCTGGGCGAACCGGGAGTGGGGAAAGAATCGATCGTTCGTGGGCTGGCGCGGCTGATCGCTGACGAAAATGTGCCGGCGGATCTGATGGGCCGTCCTGTTCTGCGGGTCGATGCGTTCGACCTGACGCGAGCGTTGGCATCCAGCCGATCCGCAAACCCCTTTATTCTTCGCGCCGTCCAGGAAAGCTCCGGCATCCTGTATGTACGTGGGCTGTTTGATCGCCGCGAAGTGGTCCCGGAGCTTGCCAATTTTGTCCGAAGCGGAAGGTTGCGAGTCATTACCACAGGTTCTCCGCTCTCGTTCCGGCAGGCGGTCGAAAGAAACGAGGAACTGGCGCGTAGTTTCGAACCGCTTGGGGTTCTTCCGGCGACCAACACAGAGACGATAGAAATCCTGAACGCAGCGAAGGCATCCTTCGAAGCTTTTCATAGCGTCGTTGTGTCAGCGGAAGCGATCCAGATGGCTGTGGCGGCATCCGAACGCTTTCTGCCGCAGCGCGCTCTGCCAGAGCGCGCTCTTGATCTGCTTGACGACGCCGGTGCGCTCGTCCGAGTCCGGAGAGAGTCTTTGCCTCCTGAACTGGCTGCTCTCCAAAAGGCCTGCAGGCTGATCGAGCGTGAGGAGGATCAAGCTGTCGGGAACCACGATTTCGAGGCTGCGAAAGCGCTGTCCAACCAACAGCGTGAAATGAGCGCCAGGATAGAAAGCCTGCGCGAGGAACTTCAGTCAGGCCCACACCGAAGCGATAACGTCACCGGCGACAATGTCCTGGAGGTGATTGCGGCGCGCACTTCGCTCACCGTTGCTCAGGTCAAGGCGGTGCTGAGTAGTCAGCCGCAGTCAGGTCCACAGGACAAGATACGAAAAGAACTGGCTGCCCTTATCCCGGTTGGAAGGCGTGACTGGATCGATGGTCTGCTCTCGTACTTGATCGATTGCTCGACGGAAGATGCTGACCGGCTGCTGAACACTCTGCGTTCCGCGCATGGTCAATAAGGTTCAGCTACCGCCGGATCGAGATCTGCCGCACACGTAAGCCGCGGTGACATACAATGGCGTAATTCCATCCAGGGAGGGTTTATATGTATTAGCGAATTCCCCCATTCTGAATTATGGAATAAGGTCTGCCGAGATACGTGTAATCAACACTTTACGTTTGGCGTCCTAATTGCTTTACGGTATGAAACTGTAAAGAAACCTGTAGCGTACCATCCCACGTTGTCTTGGACCGCGAAATCGTAAAAGGAAATGAGGGCACAATGCTAACTTTGACCAGGTTTTGGCGTCCGCTTCTGGCAGCCGCGGCTAGCTTTGTCGGCAAACGAAAAAGCCGGCTGGCAGCTGCGATGTTCGCTGCCACAATCCTCTCCGCCCAAACAATTACAACTGGCGACATTGCCGGAACGGTAAAGGATGCCTCCGGCGCCATCGTGCCGGGCGCCGTTGTCACGCTGAAAAGCGCTGCCACAGGCGAAACCCGTACGCAGACCGTAAACGGCTCCGGTGAATACCGCTTCT
>CBAAAA010000384.1:0-5056 GCA_964658695.1 uncultured Solirubrobacteraceae bacterium
GCTTCAAAAAAAGTCGCCGCTAAGAAAGTGGTGAAGAAGACAGCCGCCAGGAAATCCACTACCAAAAAGAGGCGTTAGCTCGCGTTCATCGAGCATCTGGCGGCTGGTTTAGACTTGCTGGTAGGAACGCATGGCAACTCCAACCGCCGCCGCAAAACGTTTCCCTGTTGTCCCATTGGTGGCGATCGGAGCGATCCTCATCCTTTCGGTGACCGCCGCGCTGTTTTATTTCAGCCAGCCAGCCCCAAAAAGCGAAGATGCCGGTCCTTCGGCCGAGGCGAAAGCCTACCTGGTGAATCTGGAACTCTCGGACGTGAATCTGCAGGCCAGCGAGAATCTAATGCAGCAGCGGGTGGTTGAAATTGATGGCCGGATCACCAACAAAGGACCCAAGACCGTCAGACGAATCGAAGTCGAGTGTATCTTCACAGGCGTGAGCGGCCCGGAGGTTCACCGCGAACGAGTGCCCGTGGTCACGGCAGACTTGGCCCCTAACGAGACGCGGCGGTTCCGGCTTCCATTCGATAACTTACCAGACACCTGGAACCAGGCGATGCCCCACCTGGTGATTGCGCAGATCCGGTTTGGCAGCTAGCATGCGCGTATTGGTGGTGGATGATGACCCGGATCAGGCGATCATACGGTGCTTGCTTCTCTCGCATTACGGATTTGAAACAAGGCAGGCGGGCGACCCCGACGGAGCCATGCGAACGGCTTGCGAGTACCGCCCTGAGATAGTCCTGATCGATCTTGGATTGCCGGCTGAGCACGATGGTCTGCGGCTTATTGCAGAGTTGCAGGCGGCATACCCGGATGTAAGCCTGGTTTTGCTCACCGGTTCGAACGTTCAGCGTCTGAAAGACAGGCCCGAACTTCGGAACGTGGCGGATTTCCTGCAAAAGGGGGATCCCTGCAAAGAACTCCTGAAAAGCCTCACGAGAATCGCGGCCCTAAGGGCTACTTCGCCGGGCGCGATCCATATCCAGCATTAGTTGCTTCGCGACTTTGGCCGCCACATCTGGCCCAGCTCCGCGAAATTTAGCTCCCGGGCTCTCCTGAGTCGTAGACCAGATTACGTCACCGTCCTTGGTGCAGAGCCGCACAGTGGCAAACGCTTCATGTTTCCGTTCCTTGATGTGATGCGACTCGGTCTCGCCCGCCCCCAGATTCAGATTGAGCCCACTCCCCTTGCCGTAAGAACTGCCGCCTTGTCCTCCTCCATTGCGTCCGTTTACGCTGTCCACCGTATCAAACGTGTCTTCGAAGGCGTGATCTTCGGCAGATCCCTTCAGAATGGCATCGGCGCGCTCGGGATCATCTGTAAGGATAAAGGCTTTAGTGGCGTCCAGGCTCGAGATGATGAGGTCACGAAGCGTGTCTGCTCCGCCTTTCCCTGTGAGAGGCGCCACGTAGATCCGCCTGATTTTCAAAAGGCTGGGGAAGGATGGCTGCTGCCCAACTAGCGTGCCGCTTAGCAGAAAGAAAAAGAGAACTCGATTCATCCCTTTCCCGCGATTCTGGCTTCTTCATCCTGAAACTCCACTCGCTGACCGGTGCGTGCTTCAAGAGTGACAAGCGCGAGCCGCACATCGTTTTTTTCCACCTTGAACATCAAAGCTTGCTGCGCTCCGTCGTTGTCCTGATAGCCAATTGTCAGGAAGTGTTCCCGCTTTTTGGACAGCATAAAGACCGGTGATATCAGCGAAACGAGATAGCGCCGGTTTACTTTCTGGCCGTATTCCAGAAGGTTAATGCGCTCGTAAGGGATTCTGACTTCAGTGTGGTTCGTGACGAAGACGAAATAGGTTCGGTCCGTCAGCCGAATGTCGCCGTCCTTCTGAACGGGTATATCGGACATGGTCCCGCCAAGATATTGAGCGCGACTTCCGTCGTGTGCGGCGTTCAGCGCAAGGGCACAGGTGAACAGCAATACAGCGGTTGACAGGCGATAGCTCATGAGAGTTGTCCCTGTAGAGGAGTGCTCTCTTGCCGGATTTGCTCTCAAACCCAGATGCGCTCGAGCGGAATACCTCTGCTGCAGAGATCACACGATGCCGTATCGCTGTAGTAGACCGCGTCCATTTGCGCCAGGAAGAAGAGAGGAAGACCATCGAAGCTTTCAATCGTTGGATTTGGCTGATAGACGGCTACGGCCAAGCCAACCACTTCCGCCTCGTACGATTCAACGATGGCGCGGAGTTCTGTCAGGCGTTTTCCCGACCGCAGGATGTCATCCACGAGCAGTACCTTTTCGCCTTTGAAGGGCTGGATGAACTGCTTGAAATGCATGGGCGTTGCCTCGTTGTCCTTCTCGGCCCAATACACCTGATGAGCATGCAACGCTTCACAGATGCCATAGGCAATCGGCGTACCAGTAGCGGGGCAGACAATGGACAGGTCCTTGATCATGGCGCGGATCTCAGGATCCGAGCGCAGTCTCCGGCTCAAGCCGACACTCAGCAGTTTGGCGTGCTGATAATAGCGAAACGCACGCGCTACCTGGACATATTCGTCGGCATGCATGCCGTTCGGGTACTCGAAATGTCCGTGCCGGAGCGCCCCGGTTTCGCGCAGCAATCCAATCACTTCCTGATTTGTCGGGATGAGTTCCATCGCCGGACTAGTGCGCCCCTTTTCCAGCAAGCACATGCGGAATCGTCTTGAGCATGATGGTGCAATCCAGTTTCAGCGACCAGTTTTCGATGTAAGTGATGTCGGACTGCATCCACGAGTTGAAGTCCAGGCGATCGCGGCCCATGATCACCCAAAGGCAGGTCAGACCAGGACGCATGCGGAGTCTGCGCTTGTGCCAGCGCGCGTACCTCTCGACCTCGGACGGAAGCGGAGGCCGGGGTCCGACTACCGACATATCCCCGCGCAGGATGTTGTAAAACTGGGGCCACTCGTCAATCGAGTATTTTCGGATAAATCGCCCAATTGGAGTCACCCGCGGATCGTGCGCCAGCTTAAACGCTATGTCACGTTCGTTCAGGTGCGCCAGTTCGTCCTTTAACTGGTCAGCGTTCGTGACCATCGATCGAAACTTGTAGAGCGTGAACCTGCGGCCATTGAGTCCGCATCGGATCTGGCTGTAAATGACCGGGCCCGGCGAAGTAATCTTGATCAGAACCACAATCATCGCGATCACGGGAGCGCTCAGGACGACCGCGATGGAGGCCGCAATCAGGTCGAAAAGGCGCTTGGTTAGCAGACTCAGTTCGTCAAACGGCGCAGCCGAGAAGGTCAGCAGCGGCGCTTCGCCAACTCGATCGAGCGTGATCTCACTGTTGACATGCGGGAAGAAGTCGACGGCGATCCGGGTTCGAACACCTTCTTCGTCGCAGTGCAGAAACACCGGCTCCAAGGCGGAAAGACGATTGCTTTCCACATCGAAAATCACTTCATCGATCACGCGCTGGCGGAGCAGGGCAGGGATCCGTTCGTAACATTGCTCTTCCGTGAGACGTTCCGAGATCTGCATGCGAAACGGAGAACCGTGACAAAGTTGCGCCTCGAGTTTCGCCGTCTTCTCCGGGCTGCCCACCAGGACCAGGTGATATGGCGAGCCGAATCCCCGCTGGAAAGCGCCGATCAGGTGTGGCGACTGCCAGCGGAACAGGCTCAGCAGGACGAAGTTGTAGCCGAAGAACAAGCCAAGAAAGCTGCGGCTCAGCGGGTGATCGAGATGCAGCAGATACTGCAGCAGCACCACCAGCGTGCCCCCGAACAAACATTGGCGAAAGCATTGCACCAGCACCTGCGGTGTCTTGGCAGAGTCCAGATACTCATACACCCGCTGCTGCGATCCGAGAGCGACCCAGACGATCATGCAGAATGCCACTAGTAGAAGATGTGGGCGGGGATTCAGGTAAAAGAGAGTCAGGTCGAGCTTCGTTCGGGTATGATATGCAGCCTCAAAAGCAACTGCGGTTAACAGCGCATCGGCGATCGCGAAGAGTAGGCGGACTCGTTTTCTTTGGTAGGAAAACAACGTGGAGCTCGTTTAGACCATTATGCGCCCGGCATCTTAGCGGCAGCCGCAAAGCGCACGGCTGAGATCCTCAAGGATGTCCTCGATGGCCTCCACTCCGGCGGCGATGCGCACCAGGTTGTCGGGAATCCCCATCCGCTGCCGCATCTTCGGCGAAAGGTCTCGATGGGAAGCGATCGTCGGGTAAAGCAGCAAGGTGTGAACGTCGCCCAGAGAGGTGCCGGGCACAATCATTCGCAAACGATTCATGAACGCCAGCACCGCCGCCTTGTCAGCTCCCTTGATCTCAAAGCTGAGAATGGCGCCGAAGAGCCCGGGCGCAAACTGTTCCTTTATAGCGGCTGCATCTGGATGCTCGGGATCGGCGCAGTAGAAAACCTGATCCACCAGAGGAGACTGATGGAGCCATTCGGCGATCGCTTTGGCGTTTTGGCACTGCCGCTCGAAGCGCAACGCCAGGGTCTTTATCCCGCGCATCGTGAGATAGCTCTCGAAAGGACCAAGTCCGGGTCCGACGATTCTCGCGAGTGTGCGGATGGACTGGAAGTGCTCTTCATCGCTGACCACAATTCCCCCGAGCACGTCGCCGTGTCCGGCCAGGTATTTGGTTGCGCTATGAATGACTATATTCGCGCCGTGGTCGAGTGGGCGTAGCAGCATGGGAGTCGAAAAGGTGCTGTCAACAACAAACGCCGCCCCTACGGACCTCGACATTCCGGCAATTTTGGACAACCGGGGAACTCGCAGTTTCGGGTTGGAAATGCTTTCGGTGAAGATACAGCCCGGCTTCTGCTTTTCGATGGCTTTTTCGACTTCATCTAAGTCACAAATATCGACAAAACTGACATCCACTCCGAAGGGCGCAAAAACCTGATCGAGCATTCTTATCGTCGCGCCATAGACGGCGTTCGAACAGAGAATGGAGTGCCGCCGATCCAGCAGCGCCGCTTGAAATGCGATTTGAATGGCCCCCATTCCAGAGGCGGTCGCGAGCGATCCAAAGCCGTTCTCAATGGTGGTGGTTAATTCTTCCAGGGCATTGTTGGTAGGGTTCGAGTAGCGCGC
>CBAAAA010000385.1:0-2893 GCA_964658695.1 uncultured Solirubrobacteraceae bacterium
GCTAACGATCGCCAAGTGCGCCGGCTGCCATCAACAGGACGCGTTTGGAAACCTCACGCGGATCTCCTGGATCCGGACCACTCCGGAAGGATGGGAAGAGGCGATCAAGAGAATGGTCGAGCTGAACGGCTTAAAACTGGAGCGCGAAGAAGCCTTTCAGATTGTCCGCTACCTCGCGAACGACCATGGTCTCGCGCCCGAAGAGACGCAGCCCGTTCGCTGGTATCTCGAAATGACGCTGCCGCAGACAGAGCCTATTCCAAGCGAGACTATTCGGCATACCTGTGCCGGATGCCATCCCTTTGCGCGGCCTTCCACCTGGCGTCGCAGCTCAGCCGAATGGCATCTGCTCAGAAACATGCATGTGGGTTATTTTCCGCTCAGCGAATTCATCAACTTCACTCAACCGCCATCGCGCCGCCCGGCAGACCCGAATGTGCCTAAGCCGAAGGAACCAATTGACCAGGCTATGGACTATCTGACCAAGAACTTCGATCTCTACTCAGCGGCATGGTCAAACTGGCGCGCGCAGATGACGGATCCGGACATGAGTGGCCGCTGGCTGATCACGGCAAGCGCTCCCGGAAGAGGGAAATTCTTTGGCGAGATGGTCGTCACGAAGACGGCTCCTGGCGAGTTCAAGACCGAGACTTCTCTTTTGAGTGCGGCCGACGGTTCCAAGTGGCAGATGCCGGGCAAGGCCCTTGTCTACACCGGCTATGAATGGCGTGGGGCGGCCAAGTCCGAAGCTGTCGGCGCGGTCAGGCAGGTGATGACCATTGCCCGCGACCAATCCACTTTGGAAGGCCGCTGGTTCTGGGGAGCTTACCAGGAGTTTGGCTTCACGATCCGGGCTCAGCGTGCGTCCCGCGACCTTACGGTGCTGGGAACCGATGCGGTGTCATTGCACGCCGGTTCAAAAGCTGTTCCGATGAAGATTTTCGGTGAACATTTCACAGCCGATTTAAAGGCCTCTGACATCAATCTCGGAGCCGGCTTAACGGTCAGCAAGGTGGTGTCCGTCAATTCCGGTACGGTCAACATTCTCGCCGACGTTGATCCAAAGGTCTTCTCCGGGATGCGCAGCGTCGCCATCCGCGGGCACGTCGCGCCCGATGCTTTCAGCGCCTACGACAAAATCGACTACATCAAAGTGGACGCCGAAACGGCGCTTGCTCACACTGGCGGAACGGTTGCGAAAAAAGGCTTTGTGCAATATGAAGCCTACGCTTATACGAACGGACTGGACGGCATCCCGAACACGGCCGACGATGTAAATCTGGGGCCGGTTCCGGTCAAGTGGTCTATCGAGGAATTCATCTCCCATCAGAACGACAACGACAAAGAGTTCGTCGGCTTCATCGATTCGAATGGTCTCTTTACACCCAGCGGCGATGGCCCGAATCCACAGCGACGTTTTTCGGCCGACAACATAGGCGATGTCTGGGCGGTCGCCGAATTACCAGGCGGTAAAGCGGGCGAACCCCCGTTGCAGGCCAAGAGCTATCTAGTAGTGGCGGTTCCCGATTACCTGCGTTTTGATTCGCCTGAAATAGCCAGCCGGTAGAGGCGGAAAGAAGGGTAGCAGTTCATGAAGCATCTCAAAGCAATCAACTCCAAGGCGCGTCGGATCGAAGCTCATGTGGACATGAAGCGAGGTGACGTTTTTGCTCTGCAAAGCGGCGCTCCCGACCCTGCCCGGCAGCCCCACGTTCCGGTCGGCTGCAGCCTCGCGTTCTTCCCCGGATGGGAGGTGGACTCCGCGGGCGGCACGGCCGGGCTCTGCCAGCCGATGGAGCGCGATCTCTATGACTGCTATGCCGACTGCTTCTGGCCGGCTCAAGTGCCGGACCACCTGAACCGCTATCCCGACTGGGCTTCTAAATGTGCCTCCGCCACCAAAGACTGGCGCAATCTGGACGTGGTCTTCCCGTAACTCCCATGAAAACAACTGCACTGCTTCTGCTCTCGGCGCTGATCACGATTCAAGCTCGTGCGGCCATTTACCTGGCCACTTATCACGGAGAACTGCTTACCATCGATGACGCCACTTACAACGTGGTGAGAAAGACGAAGTTCAAGACAGGCCTCGCGCGGGAAATGCTGCTGATGCCGGACAAAAAGCGCATTCTCGTCATGACCAGCCGGTACTCCGGCTTCGAGATCATCGATCTGGAGAAGGGCGAGGTAGTCGATTCCTGGGACCTCGGCACCCCGAACGAGCGCTTTCGGCCCACCAGTATGGCTCTCGACCCGACCGGCCGCTACGTCTACACCATTATGGCGATCTACACCAAGAAGATCGATCGCTGGGAGATCGGCGAAGACAAACTTGCCGTCATTGATCTGGTAGACCGGAAGGTTGTGCGACAGGAACTGTTTCCGAAAGAGAAGAAGCAGGGCCGCTTCGGCATGGCGGTGCGCGTCTCTCCCGATGGCAAGAGCCTGTATCTGTTCGGCAACTCCGTTCTCATCTTCGATACTTCGACTTTGAAGTTAGCGAAAGAAATCAATTTGGCCAAGCCAATGTTCCCGGGCATGTCGCGAGTCAACTTCATTCCCGAGATCGACCCGCATGAGCCTCCGGAGAACGTGACCGCGCTTTTTCAGACGGAAGACCCATACGTTCATCGCGCCATCTTCGGCATCGCCAAATTCAACCTGAACACGCGCACCTTCGACTTCACTCCCATCGGCACCACTGTGCCATGGAAGGGAGACGACGGCGGAATGTCCAACCTGCGGCTCTCCGCGGATCGGAAGACCGGGTACGCCGTCGCCAGCTTCGGCCAGAACGGCGACAAAACCTGTCAGTTCTGGGGCTTCGATATCCCGAGCAAGACACTCACCAGCCGGGAAGATTTTGCCTGCAACAGCCGTTTTTCGTTTTCCA
>CBAAAA010000385.1:2912-5042 GCA_964658695.1 uncultured Solirubrobacteraceae bacterium
CGGAAAGGATCTGTTGATCTTCGGCGCTGGTTTCGAAATCGCCGTGTATGATGCTGCGACCCTCAAGTTGAAAAAGATAGTCAACCTCGGAAATGACGTAACCATGTCGGGAATGATTGTCACGGCTCCTCAGAGCGCACAGATGGCGGCACGATAGACGAGGCGGACCGCCAGTTCCCTGAGGAAATCAATGCCCGGTCGGCAGGTTCGCCCGGCAGCACATACGACCAGGCCACAACCTCATCGCCGCTGCGAAGAACCGCCGTCACCAGTTCCCGCCGGTATTCGCTACCCTCTTCTTCATCCAGCAAAGGCAAAATGGATGGTAAATCCCGAAATTCGATCAGCTCGCCGCGGACATCCGAAGTTCCTGCCAGAACCATTCCGGGATAGCCGCCAAGGTGAAACAACGAACCTCGGACCGAAGCTGCCTGAATCGATTGGATTTCCCCGTCTGAGAGCAGCGGATGACGACACTCTCCAGTCATTAGGGTGCCGTAAACAAAAAGATATCGAGGAGAATGTTGCGGCACGCCTCTTCTTATCACATCCGGTCCTCTAAACTGGAGGTATCGAGAAAACAATCGTACGCCGGCCCTTGACGGACAGTCTTGCCCCTCGGGTGGCGATCGAGGAAGCCTCTGCACGCACTGGCAAATCGTTTCGCAGACATCCCGACCGTGGCAAATTCGAAGATAGTATTCTCAAGCCGCTGCTGGAGTTCGGCCTCAGCTGCACCGGGCTGTACTCGCTCGGGATCCGCAATGCCGCCCGGCCGGTAGTTCGTGAACTGACAATATTTATTGACGCCTTGCCGCGCGTATTCGATGGCTATCGCGTCCTTCACCTGTCGGACCTGCACCTCGACTCCGTGCCAGAACTGGCCCGATCCGTTGCCTCAGCCATCGCTGAACTGGATGCCGAACTCGTGGTGATCACCGGCGATTACCGGTATCGCACAGAAGGCCCGTGCGATGATGTTTGGCCAGGGATACGCCGCATTCTGTCGAACACGTCTCCGCGCGATGGAATCTTTGGCATTCTCGGGAATCATGATAGCTCTGATATGGCGTACCCGTTGGAGGAACTCGGAATCCAGCTGCTGATCAATGATGCCGTCCCGATTGCAAGAGGCGCCGACTGTATCTGGCTGGCCGGAGTGGACGACTCCTACGACTACCGCACGCACGACCTCGCCCGCGCTCTGGACTTCGTTCCCGTGGATGCCTGTCAGATTCTTATGGCCCATACTCCCGATCTGTATGCCGAAGCAAGCGAGGCGGGAACCGATCTGTATCTGTGCGGCCACACCCACGCCGGACAGGTGCGGCTGCCATTGATCGGCTCGGTGATCCAGAACTCAGATGCTCCGCGCAAGTACACGCACGGATACTGGCGTCACGGCCGCATGCACGGCTATACCAGCGCTGGCATTGGTTGTTCCATGCTTCCCGTACGCTTTAACTGCCCGCCTGAAATCGTCAGGATACACTTGCGCTGCCGTCAGGCCGCGGGGATTCAGTTAGCCCGTACGCGCGATGCACGTCGTCCAGCGTCACCGTTCCGAGCACATCGTCCGGCCGCAA
The DNA here is from genome assembly GCA_964658695.1 of uncultured Solirubrobacteraceae bacterium. Taxonomy (GTDB): domain Bacteria; phylum Acidobacteriota; class Terriglobia; order Bryobacterales; family Bryobacteraceae; genus Bog-105. Next base: position 4,499 of record CBAAAA010000385.1, read on the forward strand.
CCTGCTGATCACCTGAATGCTCTTCTGCAGGGAAAGCAGCCGGAGAGCGGCATCCAGGGGTTCATCCGGATAGAGCCGCATACCAGGCTCTGGCGTTATACGGTCCGCCGCGCGTTTCATCGCGTTCTCCACCCGCAGCGGCTGAAAGCTCCGTTTCTCCTCCGCAGACGGAAGATTCACGCCCTCCAACTGCGCCAGCATCTTGAAGAATGCAAGTTCGTGAAGCCGTCGAGAGACCAGGTAGGCAGCTGTATTGGCAATCATCACCGGCAGGATGATGACGTAACTGGCGCTCAACTCGAACACCATAAAGATCGAGGTGATCGGGGCGCGAAACACACCCGCGAAAAAAGTTCCCATCCCCACCAGCATGTAAGCTTCCGCCGAGGCTCCGAACGGCCACACGCGGTGCGTTAATCCACCAAGCGCTCCACCGATCATGGCTCCAATAAAAAGAGCGGGGGCAAACATTCCGCCTGGTGTTTCCGCGCTGAAACACATGACCGTAACCAGTATCTTGGCCAATGCCAGATACAGCATCACG
>CBAAAA010000386.1:0-5040 GCA_964658695.1 uncultured Solirubrobacteraceae bacterium
TGCCCCTGCTCACGCCCATGAGTGAAGTCGCCGGGCGCATGTCCGTTCAAGTCGGCGCGCAATATCTGGAGCGGCCGAACGGCGGACGTGGCATTTTGCTGGGCGGCATCCCAGGCGTCGGGCCGGCCAACGTGGTTGTTCTGGGAGGCGGGGTCGTCGGCCATAATGCCGCAAAAATGGCCTGCGGGCTGGGCGCGAATGTCACCATCATCGATCGCAATCTCAACCGGCTGCGCGAACTCGACGACATTTACTCCAACTCGATTCGAACCCTGGCCTCCAACGTTTACACGGTGCGTGATGCCGTCTCCCAGGCTGACCTGGTGATCGGCGCTGTCCTCATTCCCGGTGCATCGGCGCCCAGACTGGTGCGGCGCGACATGATTGCACGTATGAAGCCTGGAGCCGTTGTCGTCGACGTCGCAATTGACCAGGGCGGATGCTTTGAGACATCGCACGCCACCACTCACACCGATCCCATCTACTACGTCGATCGCGTGCTGCACTATTGCGTCTCGAACATGCCCGCTGCCGTGCCCCACACCTCCACGTTCGGACTCACAAACGCCACCGTTCCCTACCTGCTGACTCTCGCCAACCATGGACTCGCTAAAGCCTGCGAACTCAGTCCCGCCATCCGCGAAGGCGTCAACACCCACAACGGATCCATCACCTATCCGGCAGTCGCGGAATCGCAAGGAAAGTACTGGGTTGAGTTCAGTAAGGTAGCCTAACTGCTGATTTCCGGGTTCCCACGCATATACAATCGCGAAAGGGAGTTTTAACTGTATGCGCGTTAGTTGCGGAATCACGCTGGTCGCCGGTCTCTGCCTGGCTGCAGGCTCCAGCTTTGCAGACCCAGTCGGACCGGTCAGTGAAATCATTGCTTTCGGGGACAGCCTTTCAGACTCGGGGAATGCGTCCATCGGGACGCTAGGAACATACCCCGCTGTGCGCGGCCCCGGCTACTACTATCGGAGCATCTCCGGAGTTCCTTTTCCAGTAGGAGAGTTCACCAATGCCCCTACCTCGGCCACTGCGCCGACCGGCATCTGGCTCGATCAACTCGCACCTAAATTAGGGCTCCCAGTCGCGGAACCGGCTTTGGCTGGCGGGACCAACTTCGCAGTAGCGGATGCCGTGACCGGAAGCGGTGGAACCAACCACAACAACATCAACACGCAGATCGCGGCCTTCCAAATAGCCACCGGAAGCAAAGCACCGACCAATGCTCTTTACACAATCTGGGGCGGCGCCAACGATATCGGCAACATCACCAACCCGTTGACTGCCCTCACGACCGGCGTCACTGCGGCCGACAACCTGTTCGGCAACATCCTGACTCTTTCCAGTGAAGGCGCACGCTACTTCCTGTGGCCTGATCTGCCGGATCTCGGCAAAACTCCAGCCGCGATTGCAGACGGACCAGCAGCCGCCGCTGTCGCCAGTGCCGCCAGTGCTGCTTTCGATGGGGAATGGGCTGCCGACATCCTGAAGCTGCAGTCCGACGGCATTTCGATCGTAGGCTTCGACGTCGCCTCTCTCTTTGCGGCCATCGAAGCGGATCCCTCGAAGTATGGCTTCACCAACGTCTCCGGATCCGCCATAACCACGCCAGGAGCAGACCCCGACAACTATCTGTTCTGGGACGATGTCCACCCGACTGCTGCCGCGGATGCTCTGTTGGCGGACGCAGCCGCTGCTGATTTGCTCCCGACCCCGGAGCCGGCGGCATTCGGCCTGGCCGGACTCGGCTGCTGCGCACTTCTGATCGTCGCCTTCCGCACCCGTCGCTACTAAAGCCTGTTTTGCGAACTGCTTCTCAGCCGGGCCAGTCACCTTTAGGATCAGATCCCGATGGATGCGCTACCAGCCCGAGCCAGAGCGGAATACAGCGTGCACTCACTCCAATGTAATGGGTATTACTAGGGGTAACTAAAAGCCATCAGAGCGGTCAAATCTGTACACACGATGGTAGCTTCGAACACGCGGAAAGCTCCGCACCTGCACTGGCCCGAGATCAAATCACTCTTCACGCAGGTCTTTGAACAATGGAGCGCCCACAACGCCCCGCGCCTAGGGGCCTCCCTGGCTTTCTACTCCCTGCTTTCCCTGGCGCCGCTGCTGCTGGTAGTCGTTTCTATCGTTGGCCTGGTGTTCGGCCACTCGGCTGCCCAGCAGGAAACCATACAACAGATCAAGTCGCTCGTGGGCCCGGCCGCGGGGAATGCCGTAGGCGCATTCCTGCAAGGTTCTCACAACACCAACCACGGCATCGTCGCCACCAGTCTCGGATTACTGACGCTTCTTTTTAGTGCATCGGGCGTAGTGATTGAACTTCGCGACGCCCTGAACACCATATGGGACGTGAAAACCAAAGGCGCGAGCGGGTTCGGCATGGTGACCGCATATTTGAAACAGCGCCTGTTCTCCTTCGCCATAGTTGTGGCTATTGGCTTCCTGCTTGTCGTCTCTTTGGCAATCACTACCTGGATCGAGGCACTGGCTTCCTTCTCAGCGTCGATCCTGCCGGGCGAGGCCACGGTTCTTGTCCTCGTAAATGCCGTCGTCTCTTTCGTCATTGTCGCGTTCCTGTTCTCCGCCATCTATAAAGTGATGCCCGACGTGAATATTGAGTGGCGCGACGTCTTTCTTGGCGGAGCAGTGACCTCGTTGCTGTTTACCATCGGGAAGTTTGTGCTCGGCTTATATCTGGGACGAGCTAGTTTCGCATCCACTTACGGGGCCGCCGCCTCCATCGTGGTTCTGATCGTCTGGGTCTACTATTCAGGGCAGATTTTCTTCTTCGGGGCTGAGTTTACCCATGTCTTTGCGAGCCGTTACGGCTCTGCTCCCACCGGCGCAATTCAGTCTCAAACCGCTCGCGCATAGTGCACTCGGATCAGCCGGTCGTGCTCGCCCTGGTGTGTCAGATGGATTTCTACCCTTTCTGCGGGTAGCAGAGTTGGAAATCGTTCCGCCCACTCCATGATGACCAGCGCCTGTCGATCCAGCAGCTCATCGAGACCCAGTCCGACCACCTGCTCGACCGTGTCCAAGCGGTAGAGATCAATGTGATAGACAGTCGCCGGATTTCCGTATTCATGGATCAGAGTGAAGGTAGGACTCGACACATCGTCGGCGTCGGCAGCGCCCCGGCCTTCCACGATGCCCTTCGTCAGCGTCGTCTTTCCCGCCCCAAGCTCACCGATAAGTAGGACGAGCCCTTGTTGCGGCAACTGCGAAGCCAGTTCTCTTCCAAGCGCGCGCGTCTCCTCATCAGAATGCGTTTCAAACTGATGGTCGAAGCTCATTTATGGCCTGCGGCAGGAAATCCAAAAGATCTGTGGCCAGCATCGATTCTTCGCCCCACTTCAGCGCACCGAGTTCTCCACAACGGCCATGCAGCCACACAGCCGCGGCTACGGCAAGTTTCCACTCTTTCGGATGCTGCGCCACCAGACCCGCCACCATGCCGGTGAGTATGTCGCCTGTGCCGCCGGTCGCCATGGAAGGAGAACCAGTTGGATTCACCCATATCTCACCATCCGGGAACGCAATCACGGTGCGGTCGCCTTTCAATACGATCGCGGCGCCCGATCGGTTCGCCAGCTCTTCCGCTATCCGCAGACGATCAGCCTGAACTTCTTTCGTGCTTTTTCCAGTGAGCCGGCTCATTTCACCGGGATGGGGAGTCAGGATTCGGATCTTATCGGTTTTCGGCAGATCCTGCGCCAGCGCATTTAAGGCGTCGGCATCCGCGACCATTGGGATCTCGACTTCGGCGTACAGCTTTTTCACCAGACGGACTGTACTGTCCTCCGTGCCCATACCGGGACCAACCGCCAGCGCGGTCATTGTCCTCGCCAGTTTCAATATCGGTTCGGCCTGCTCTTCGCCCAACCGGCCCGACGGGGACTCTGGCAACGGTTCGGTCATCAGCTCGGGACGGTACGATGCCACCATAGCTAACGCGCTCTTCGGGATAGCCACCGTGACAAGGCCTGCGCCACTCCGATAAGCCCCGAGGCCCGACATAGCGGGAGCGCCGCTTTTTCCAAAAGAACCGCCGACCACCAGCACATGCCCGTACATGCCTTTGTTGGAGTTCTGTACCCTCGGCGCAAAAAGATGCCGCAGATCGCCTTCAGTCGTCAGGTTCAGCTTGAATTTCGGGTTCGCCTCACACAGATCGCTCGCGGTCCCGATCGGAACCACAACCAGCTTGCCCATGTGCTCATACGAAGGAGAAAGGCACTGGCTCTGCTTTGCGGCAGTGAAGGTGACAGTAAAGTCAGTGCGAACGAACTCCCCCGCAACATTCGTTGTGTCCGAAGGCAGTCCGGAAGGAATATCAACGGCCACCACGTTGGCTAGAGGAAACTGCTGGTTCACAATCCGGATCGCATCGAGAGCGGTATCTTTGGCTGGACCGGCGAGCCCGGTACCCAGAATTGCATCCACCACGATCGTGGCCGTATTGGGTTCGTTCCGCAAAACACGAACAATTGGGCACCCACAGCCGTCCAGCATGCGCCGGTTCACTGCCGCATCTCCGCTGAGAGCGGCTGGATCGAAGAGTTCGACTACGGTCAGTTCGCGACACAGACGGCGGGTGAACAATTGGCGAGCGACCACAAATCCGTCGCCTCCGTTATTCCCTTTGCCACAAACAACAACCACCCGCTGCGCACTTAGCGGAGCAAAGGTCTCGCGCAGGAAATCCACTACACGGCTGCCGGCGTTTTCCATCAGCACGATGCCTGGGATGCCGCGCTCGATCGTGAGGCGATCCACGTCCCGCATCTCCGGAGCAGACAAAATCTTCATGCGGCTGCTCCAACCTGCCGCGCCAAGAGTAGGGTCATATCATCTTGGAGTTCGGGACTCCCGGTCCAGTTTCGGACCGCTTCGAAGACGATGCGAATAATCTCGCCTTCCTCGGACTGGACGTGCCGCCTGACCAGCTCAATCAGGCGCTCTTCTCCGAACATTTCGCCGTACGCATTCTCTGGCTCGGTAATGCCGTCCGTGTAGCAG
>CBAAAA010000387.1:0-5028 GCA_964658695.1 uncultured Solirubrobacteraceae bacterium
CACTCCGATGGACACACTTGGCTGGAACGGCCACTCGGATGCGCTTACTTCGCCGGCGCCGATGAAGGTTGAAATCCGGGTGCTCCCAGTTGCCAGAGATCGAAACTCATAATGTCACCAATCTCAGTTTGGAACTGCTCCTCAGTGTCACCGAAGCCGTGGCCACCGTGCCAATCGATGCGGAGGAGCACGGGCTTGCCGCTTGAAGTTGCCGCCTGCAAACGCGCTGCCATTTTGGCCGGTTGCCACGCATCCACGCGCGGGTCATTGATGCCGGTGGTCACCAAGACCGCGGGATAAGGGGCGCCATCCTTCACGTGATGGAACGGGCTCATCTCATACAGAGCCTTGAAACCCGCTTCGGTCTTTGTAGTCCCGAACTCCGGGATATTGGGCACTCCATTTGAAGTGGTTTCCTGACGCACCATGTCGGAACAGGGTACTTGTAAAATAGCCGAGCCGAACAGATCTGGCCGTTCAGTAATCGCCCGGCCAAGCAATATCCCGCCGGCACTTCCACCATACCCGGACAAATGTTTTGGGCTTGTGAAACCCTTCGCAATCAGGTATTCGGCGCAGGCAATAAAGTCCTTCCAGGTATTCGGCTTGGTCGCTCCTTTCCCGGCCAAATGCCACTCTTCGCCATATTCGCCTCCGCCGCGGACATGGCAGGTAGCCTCTATCGCCCCGTTCTCATACCAAGCCAATTCCCAAGGCGAAAAGCCAGGATCTTGAGAATTTCCGTAGGCTCCGTAGCCCGCCAAATGCGTGGGATTCGAACCGTCGAGCTGGATATCCGATTTGTGAACGATTGTAAGCGGAATCAGGACACCGTCGTGACTGGGGACGTTCACTCGTTCTACACGCAGATCAGGCGGAGTATCGTGCGGGCCGACAGGCTGCAATTTCGTCTCAGCGACGTGTGGCTTGTCTGGATCGAAAGAATAGTATCTGGATGCCTGAGTCCAGGCACTGAGCCCGAACAGGACGCCTGAAACCCGCACATCTGAAATCAACGAATTCAGGTTGCCGAGGACGGGCAGTTTCACCTCTTCAGCTTTCGCCTGAGAGCCGTATGGAACACGCAGGAGCCGCCCCGCGCCGCCGTCCATCGCCCGCACATAGAGTGCATCCGCGGCAGCCGCCATGCCTTCGAGCACAGAATTGCCTGCGGGCACGACTACCTCCGACGTGGCAAATACTCCGTTTGCGGCATTGGCTCGCACGATCTTGAATCGGGGAGCATCGTTGCACGTTCGGAAGTAGAGGTCATCGCCTCGCAGAGAAAAGTCTTGCACGCAGTCGGTGAAGTCAGTGATCTTGCGCCAGGGTATTTGCGCTGAGCCGAACGATTCGACGGGCGCGGTGTAGATGGCGATGCGATGGTCGCCCGAGAATATCGCTCCCACGGCATACGGGGAGCCAGGCTCGCTCGCGACCGCCGACACGTACATTGGATCGATCACAATGGATGGGTTCACGCCTGCTCCGAACACTGGCAGTTCGCGATTGGTGCGTGTGCCAAGGACGTGCAAGTACGAACGGAGTCCGCTGTGCATCTGAGTTTTGGCAGTTCCGACGGCCGACTGTTGAGTACCAACGAACACAAAAGAATTGTTATCGGGCATCCAGTTCACGTAGAGAGGGGCCCCGGGCAGGACATCGCCTGTTTCGCCGCAGCTCGCGGTATCGACAACGTGCAGTTCGGCATCGTCCTCCGATCCACCCGGGGCCACACCAAAAGCCACATATTTTCCGTTGTAAGAAGGGCGTGAGTAGAGGAGCACATTCTCGCCTTTGCCTGCGAGCCCGGGAGCAAGCCGCACGTTTGCGGGATCAATCAGCAACTTCTCAGGACCGTTCAGGGTGCGACGCATGTACAGTTTGGACCTTTGTTCGCCGGCGCTCCGCTTTTGATAAATGAAAACGTCAGCGGGCAGTCGATGAACGTCGGTGACGTGCGCGGCAGCGGAGTCGTCGAGTTCACGAAACCGCGCCAGCAAGTGGTCACGCCCCGGTATTGCGGCCAACACCCGTCGTGTGTAGGCGTCTTGCGCTCGCAACCAGGCCAGCACCTCGGGATCCTTCAGGTTCTCCAGATACCGATAGGGATCGGAGACCTTCGTACCATAGTAGTCGTCAAAGACGGTCCTCACCGGAGCTAGCGGCGCGGGCGTCAAACGGTCAAGGGAAGGCTGGCGGGTACTTTGCGGCGAGGCGAGGCGGCAGAGAGCGGTGAGCATCAGAAGAGCAGTAGTCCAGGCCTGCATGAGAGCGATTCTAGCCGGTTCCCGTTAGGCGGGCAAGATCAGACGGCGTTCACACGGCTGCTCTCACAGGGAACTTTCTACGGCAGAATTTCACGGATAAAGCAAAAACGCTGCTGTCGATCCAAGCCGACCAACCGGTGGAAGCGGTGATCACGCTCCGTAATCCGTGGCGGGCTGATTCCGCTGCGAGCGTGGCGGGCAACGGCGCGGTTCTCGACGCCTCACTCAGTCCAGGCAGTAAATTTCACGATTCGCAGGACATGGAAGGGAGGAGGCCGCGCCGAGCTTCGCATGCCGATGTCGCTCGGCGTCGAGAAGACGCCCGACCAGCTCTCACCCAGGCGTTGCCCTATGGGCGTCACTTGTCTTAGCAGGGATGCGCCGACAGTTCGGACCATCGCAAATCACAGATGTGCCGCTCCAGCCCCTCTATCGAGTTCAGAAGGGAAGATATTCGATTTACTGGACTGTCAGCTAAGGGTCATTTAGGTGAAATTGGACGCTTATTCTTGCGGCAGTCGATGATTTGCCGGTCTCGTAAACGCTTTACCAAAAACTCGGGAAGAACCGATTCGAAATATTTGCAAACCCACCTTGACGACCCGAAGAGCACAGGCTAGTCTTAATTAACCTTGTTTAACATGCGGCTGTGTTCGACAAATTCAGCGCGCTAAGAAAGGGAGATCCCTATGTGTGCAGCAGCAGCAGCTCCCGCCCGTGTTCCCGCCCTGTGGAGGGAAGAAGGGTTGTATTTCTGGGAACGATTGATCGCCGAATGCAGAGAGCACCTTGTCGCGATCAACTCCGCTCTCTCGAAACATGGACATAGCGCAATCGACTTCATCGAATTCCGTGCCGACGGACAGTTGCAGTTGATTCGAGCCCGCTATCCATCCACCACCGTGTATGGCGATATCGAATTTGAGAGCTGGGGACCTGTCATCAGAGTCTCGATTAAAGGGCAGCAGCGCCCCGATTTTGGCTTTTACCCGGAGGAATTTGAAATGCCGCTCGCAACCGATAGCGACGGCAGCATGGTGGCGATCTTCGACGAAGGAAAAAGCCTGCGGCCAAATGAGCTGGCGGCATTCCTGGTGCAAACTTTTCGACGCTGTTTCCCGCGTGTTGCGCTGCCTTGTTCGGGTAGCGCTGTTTCCTGAACCAGGGCGCGTTCCGAAACTCCCTCGATGAGAGGGGCGTACAATCTTAAGCATTATGAGCTCGCTGAAAGCCTATGGAGATGTCAAGGCTGGACGCGGGCTCAACTCGTCTTATGTTCCCCCCAGACCTCCCGAAAAGGTCTCCGGAGAGTGACTTATGCCGGATGGATCCGCACGACCCCTCGTTGTCACTATTTGCAATTCGCTGGTAATTGCCTCTGCCTGGATCACTCCGCGTCACATAAGGACGGAGTGGCGGCGCGAATGGCTGGGCCGGATCTGGCACCGCTGGCAGTTTCAGCGTCATGCCGGGGCATGGAATAAAACGGAGCAGTTCAGACTAATCCTGACGGCACTTTCCGCGGTTCCCGACGCGGTCTGGCAGTTCAGCTCGCAGGAGGATGTACGCCGCCGGACGAGTGAGTTTGTACGCTCTCCCTGGACATGCCTGGGACTGCTTGCGTTGCTGCTGATCGCCGTTGCTTGTTTCACCGGTGGGCTGCCCGCCACTCGCCAACTTCTACATGAATTCTTAGATCCGGGCTCCGACCGCGTGGTGCTCATGTGGCTGCAGCCGTTTGGCGGCAAACCGCGCGGCATACCACCGGACGTCGTGCCCGACTGGCGTAAAGAGAGCCGCGGGCTGGAATCGGTTGCCAGTTTCGGCGTGCGCGAATCACCGGTACGAGCGAAGACTAGATCGGCCCTGATGCTCCCGGTTGTCTCCTCGGACGCACATCTTTTTGAAGTGCTCAAAGTGCGGCCGGCCCTGGGTTCCGTGAGCGGGGCCGACTTCACCGCAATTGACGATCACCTCTGGAGGTCTCAGTATCACCGGGATCCGAAGGTGCTGGGCAAAAGCATTTCGGTTGCCGGGAAACCGCACGTGATCTCAGCGGTTCTTCCGTCCGGATTCAGCTTTTTGACCCGCAAGCCGTCGGTCTATATCTCCCGGCAGTACGGGCGCGCGGACACAGCGATGGTGGTGGGTCGCGCCCGCCGGGATGCGGATCTCTCCAAACTCGACAAAGAACTCGCACGCATTGCGCGGCAAAGCGATTACTATTTCTTCCTGCTTGATCCGAAGCTGCGGAGCACAACGCTTGCGGGAGTGGTGTTCTCCCCGGTCAGACTCTTTGGGCTGGCGCTGTCCATCTCGCTATTCCCGGTGCTGTGGTTTTCGCGTCTTCGTATGCGCCACATCCGGCTTGGACTGGTGGCGGGCAATCGCAGCGCGACGCGGCGACGGGCAGGTTTTTTCCTGGGGAAGCTCGCCCTGGGCCTCAGCATCGTTTTCGTATCCGCACTCGAATGGGCGCGGCCCGAGTCGTCGCTTTTATTGACCTGGACCGACGAAGGAAGCGGGTTGGGAATCATCTGGCTATACAGTCTGGGAGCAATGGCGGTTCTGTTCGGCGCAGTGGCTGACCAGCGAGCCCGCTGCCGCGTCTGCCTTCGATTGTTGGCCTTTCCAGTACGCATTGGAAGGCCGGGCAGCCTGCTGCTCGATTGGGGTGGGACGGAGTTTCTTTGCTCGGAAGGGCACGGGGTCCTGCATATCCCGCAGCTGTCTACCAGCTGGGACGAGGATGCGGATC
>CBAAAA010000388.1:0-5015 GCA_964658695.1 uncultured Solirubrobacteraceae bacterium
GTGGAAGTTGCCGGCTTATCCCATCAACTGGGAGCCTTCTACCGGTGTTTGGACCACTCAGTCAATGGGAAATCCCCTCCTTCTGAGTGCTAATTTGTATGGCCAGACTACCCTCGGCCAGCCCGGCGATGTGCCGGTGCCCGCCGACTACGATGGAGACGGTTTCATCGACTTCGCCGTGTGGCGACCCTCCGAAGCAACTTTCTACGTCATTCCAAGCTCTCTGCCCACCAAGGTCATCAGCAAGCAGTGGGGAGCCCCGGGCGACATCCCAACTCCTGGGGACTACGACGGTGATGGAAAGGCCGACTTCGTGGTTTGGCGTCCCAGCACGGCTCAGTACTTCATTCTTTCCAGCTTCAATCCGTCCGTGAGCCTGACGCTTCAATGGGGGCAGCCCGGCGACATTCCGGTCCCTGGCGACTATGATGGCGATCATCTGGCCGATCTCGCAGTGTATCGGCCGTCCACCGGTCAATGGATACTGCGCTCGAGCTTCAATCCGTCTTTGTCTCTGGCATTAGTCTGGGGAGGACAACTCGGTGATATCCCCGTCCCTGGCGACTACGATGGAGACGGCCTGAGTGATCTCGCCATCTATCGCCCTTCCACCGGCCAATGGATTCTTCGCTCCAGTTCCAATCCTCAAGTCTCACTCGCGATACCGTGGGGCGGTACACCCGGCGTTATTCCGACTCCGGGTGATTACGACGGCGACGGAAAGTCAGACCTCGGCTACTGGAATCCGTCCAACCAGACTTGGACCATCAGGACAAGCGGTAACCCGACTCAGCCAATTGCTGACGTGCTCGGCTCCGCCACCTCTCTTCCAGCGAATGGCCCGAACACCATCGAAATCTTCAGCGAAGTGTCGCCCCTTCCATAAGGTTCGGAGAGGCTCCGTAGCGACGACAAGTCATTCCTGGAAGCGAGTCAGCCAAAGCAGGGCGGGGAAGATACCTGCCCTGCTTTGATATTCTGAAATTTCTACCGGTTCGACGACACTGGACTTTTTTGTCATCGACCGTATCCTTCTCACCGCATGTATATCAAGAAACAACGTCTGCTCACTCCTGGTCCGACCCCACTCCTGCCTGCCGCCTTGCACGCCATGATGGGTTCGGATATCCATCACCGGACGGAAGATTTTCGAAATCTCTATAAGCAGGTTCTTGGGGACCTGACAACCGTCCTCGGAACCGCGCACGACGTGCTGGTGTTAGTGGCCTCCGGTTCTGGCGGCCTTGAAGCGTCTACACAAAACTTCTTCTCTCCCGGTGACGAAACCCTGGTTTGTTCAGCCGGTAAGTTTGGAGAACGTTGGGTCGAAATCATGAAAGCCTGGGGCATGAAAGCGACTGTGCTTTCTGCGCCCTACGGAAAAGCTGTCGACCCGTCTGAAGTCGAGCACGCGCTCGCTCACAACAAGAACATCAAGGGTGTGTTCGTTCAAGCCTCGGAAACTTCCACTGGCACCCAGCACGACGTCAAGGCCATGGGCGAAACCGTCAAGAAGACCGACGCTATCTTCGTCGTTGACGCCATCACCGGCATAGGCACCATGCCGCTCGATATCGATGGCTGGGGGCTGGATATCGTAGTCGGTGGTTCCCAAAAGGCGTTTATGATTCCTCCGGGCCTCGCCTTCGTCACTGTCAGTCCAAAGGCCTGGGCTCTCGGGGAAAGCTCCAAAGCTCCCCGTTATTACTTCGATCTGAAGAAAGAAAAGAAGAATGCCCTGACTGGCGAATCGGCTTGGACCCCGAATATCGCTCTGCTGCTCGCACTCGCCGAAGCTTTGAAATACATCAAGTCGCTGGGCATGGACAAACTGGTCGCCAACGCTCAGATGCTCGCCCGTGCGACTCGGGAAGCAGTGACGGAACTCGGGCTGGAACTCTTTTCATCCTCTCCGTCTTCTTCCGTGACCGCCGTTCGTCCCCCGGCGGGAATGGATTCCGGCGTCATCATCAAAGAATTTCGCAAACGCTTCGACGCCATCATCACCAACGGGCAGGGCTCAATGAAAGGACAGATTTTCCGTCTGGCCCATCTCGGCTACTTTGACTTTCATGACCTCTTCGCAGTCATTGCCGAACTGGAAATCATCCTGAATGCGAACGGCTTCCCGGTACGCTATGGCTCTGGTGTTGCGGCCGTCCAAAACGTGTACGCTGAACTGGCGCTTCCGAAGCCCGAGCCCGCGGGGGTTCGCTAGCCAGCCTCTCCTGCAATGAAAATCCTCATCGCCGAGCCGCTCGCTCCAGCGGCCATCGACTTACTACGCGCGCAGGTTGGTTGGGACGTCGTCGTAGCCGATCCAAAGACTTATCAGCAGCACTTGCCCGATTCTGATGCTCTCCTCGTGAGAAGCGCGGTAAGGGTCACCAAAGAAGTTCTCTCCCTGGCGCCTAAGCTCCGGGTCATTGGCCGCGCCGGCGTTGGTGTCGACAATGTCGACCTCCCGGCCGCCACCGAAGCCGGTGTTCTGGTCATGAACACACCGGGTGGAAACGCCGTGTCGGTGGCCGAACACACCCTTGCGCTCATGCTCTCGATGGCGCGTTCTATCCCCCAGGCGAGCTACTCTACCAAGGCCGGAAAATGGGAAAAAAAGAAGTTCCTCGGCAACGAACTCCGCGGCAAGACGCTCGGTATCGTCGGCCTGGGCAGCATCGGTCGCGAAGTAGTGGTCCGCGCCAAGAGCTTCGAAATGCGCGTGCTCGGTTACGACCCGTACGTCAGCTCCACCACCGCCGTCGATCTCGGCATCGAACTCACTCCGCTCGCTGAACTTTATCGCCAAAGCGACTACCTGACGCTGCACGTCGCCTTCACGCCGGAAACCGACCGCATGCTCAGTGCGCAAGCGTTCAAGCAGATGAAGCCTGGCGTCAGGATCGTCAACTGCGCGCGTGGCGAGTTGATCGATGTGTCCGCGTTACAGGAGGCCATTGCCGCTGGAACGGTCGCCGGGGCCGCCTTGGACGTATTCGAGAAGGAACCTCCCGGAGAGATTCCGCTCTTCCAGTTGGAGCCCGTTCTCGCCACGCCTCATATCGCCGGTTCCACCGAAGAAGCGCAGGAGATCGTCGGCATCCGCATCGTCGAGCAGATGATCGAATACCTCAAGAGCGGTGTCGCCCTCAACGCGGTCAACATGCCGCCTATGACCGCCGAGCAATATAGAACGCTGGGTCCCTACGTTGATCTTGCCGAGCGTCTTGGCCTCTTCCTCAGCCACATCGCCGTCGGAAATCCGCGCACCGTTCGCCTCATCTACTTCGGCCGCATCGGCGATTACAACACCCAAATCCTGCGCAATGCCGGGCTCGCCGGCGTCCTCAGCCGCTCGCTCGAGTATCGCGCCAATGTCGTTAACGCCATGCAGATCGCGACTGAACGTGGCTTCCGCGTCATCGAAGAACGCGACCCGGGCCGCGGACATATGGACGCTATCCGCCTCGAACTCGAGTCCGATGCGGGCCTCTTTTCCGTCCAGGGCGCAGTCGTCCTCGACAAGGCTCGTCTGTTACAAGTCGAAGGCATCCCCTGCGAGGTGACTCTCGACGGTCATCTCATGTACTCCAAAAACGACGACGTACCCGGAGTGATCGGCTTCGTCGGAAATGTTCTCGGCCGTAACGGTGTCAACATCGCTAACTTCGCGCTCGGCCGGCAGAGCGGAGTTCCAAAACCCGGCAAGCCCCTGACGGCAATCTCGATCGTAGAGACCGATGGCGCAGTCCCGGACACAGTGATCAACCAGTTGCTTGAGAACCCGGCCATCCGCTTCGTTCGCGCGGTCGCCTTCTCAAGCTGAGAAATCGCCCGTTATGCGGCAACTGTTATGCGGCAGCTGACCTCTCGCGGCTCCGGCGCCATGGCAAACTCAACAGGGCGCTCGCCGATACCACGGAGAACGTCGAGGTAATTCCCAACGCCAGGATTGTCCTATGAAAAGGAAAGCTTGGCTTGAGTTGCCGATGTCGCCGCTGAGAACCCCCGCGTCCCTTTCCTGTGGATGACAGGGACGACCAGCCCCAGGAAGGACCCTGACTAAGAAGATGATGATGTAACCCGCCCGCCTTCCGCCCAGCACCAGCGTTCCAGAGCTGTACTACTAAAACGAACACCGCCAACAGATTTGCGAAGCTGCCGATGTCATGTGGAACGTGAGTAGCGGCGCTTTAGTCAACATGGCGCTCTGCTTCCTGTGAGATTCGCGTTTCTGCGCCTCATAGACGCGCAAAAACGTCTTTGGGCCCAACTTCCGAGTACCCGATCATCCCTTAGAGCAGCCGCTCGCGGATGGCGGCGCATTTTCACGCTATTCCCGCCTCATGGCTTAGGCGAAGAAGGTAGCGCACCGAGCTGGGTCATCAGGCCGAGAGTGTCCATAATCATGCGAGTGTCTTTGATACGCCCGTTCTCGATGCGATCAATAACAATGCCCCAGACGCGCACACGCCGGTCCGTTGCGGGAATCCCTAGGAACTCACCCTTGTGGGTGCCGGTCCATTCAAAGCGGCTGGCGACCTTATCGCCTTCCGTAATTTGCTCCTGGATGGAGAAGACGATGTCGGGAAAGCCCGCGCGCATAGCGCAAAGGATATCCTTCAAACCTTCAAGCCCAGGACCCTGTCCGGGCAGTGGAACCTGCTCAACAACATCTTCCCAGACATACTGTGCTGCCGAGTCGACTTTCCCTTCAGTGATGACTTCATCTACAAAGCGGCGGACGATCGTGGCATTGTCTTGCGACATTCCTGCGTTCTCCTCTGAAGTTCATGCTCGAATTGTAGTCATTATAAATGCGAATTCGCCAGGTTCAAGCTCGTGACCGCTAACCTTGTTGCTTTGGTCGGTTCACGCGCTATCCAGAAGGTGGCGGCCTTTCAAAACGCTCAGTCTACACTGGCCGACTACCCACGGGTAAGCGCAGGTCCACTTCACCGTGATGCCGACTATACGTCGAGCGCCGGGATAAACCGGCATGTTGTAAGGAATGAAAG
>CBAAAA010000389.1:0-5003 GCA_964658695.1 uncultured Solirubrobacteraceae bacterium
GGTGGACATTCATACCGCGCTTCGTTCGTATACGATCTGGTCGGCTCATCAACTGTTTCTGGAAGACCGAATTGGGTCGATTGAAGTGGGAAAAGACGCCGATATCGCGATTTGGGACCGCAATCCGTATGCAATCCCCGCTCAGCAGGTGAAGGATATGAAGTGCCAGATGACGATGTTTGCAGGCAGCATCGTGTACGGGCAGGAAGGGCTACCGCCGGTTAAGAAGGCCAGCGAGGGGTACTAAATCCGGTGAGCAACGCCGAGCTGTTCTGCAAGCGCTTGCAGACGAGAGTCGGCGCTCCATAAGAGAAAACGGCCGACGAGAGCTGAAGCGAGAAGGTGAACATCGATCCAGCCGACCCCCTTACCGTGAAGAGCGCGGCTACGAACGAATTCTGTCACCTCGTTGTGAGGGACGGTGCTCGCCTGACGGATGCGTTCGTACAGGGCAAGAAGGTTTCGACGATCCCCGGAGTTGCCGATCAGGAGTTCGCCGTACACCATATCGTGCCCTGTCACTTCGTCGAGCATCAGAAGCCGGTCTAGTTCTTGTGCGTAAGGCTTGCGGTTGGCAAGGAACCGGATCCAGACCGATGTATCGACCAGGACCATTATTCGCGGCGTCTTGGGACGTCTTGCGCCGCGGGCTCGGTTCCACGTAAGGCTCGAAGACGCTCATAGGCAGCGCGCCGGACTAAAGCCTCCAGACCTAAACGAACAGTTTCGGTGTCGGTTGCGGCGCCGCTGGCCGTCTTTGCCTTCTCAAAGAGTCCGTCATCAATGTTCAACGTCTTCTTCATACACCTCATTATGCCATACCCATACAGCCATTAGATACGGCTAGTTTGAGGTAAAGTAGCCAGCTCGTGCATGGACTTGCATTTGGCCGGGCTTGCGGACCGTCACCTCCAGGTGATGATATCCGGCAGACTGCGCATCCGGAGGCACAAAAGTGAGCGTGTAGCGGTTGTGGATCTCGGTTCCGATGGCGCTTAGCTGGGTTTCCAGTCCGCGAAGTGTCGTGAACTTTTCGTGACCGCCTCCCGTGGCCTGCGCCAGCGCTTGGGCAATGTTCACCTTGGCGAGGCGGGCCAGTTCCAGACCGATGACAAGAAAGGGGATGCCTCCGCTATTCGCTGAATTGTAGGCTCCAGGTTGATCGGGCGGCTCGGGCAACTCTGAGGTCTTCTGCGTGAAGGCCGTGGTGTAGGCCGAATAGGAAAGTGTGTATATGGCAATGTCATCCCGTTGCGCTTTTGCGACAACGTCTGGAAAACCCGCTTTGCTCTGGCGGTCGCGCGATTCGCTGACCAGTACGATCAGCCGGCGCGCGGGTTCTTTGCGTGCCCCGAGAATGTCACAGGCCAGGCTCACGCCATCGAGGAGACGGGCCGAGTCGCCGCTTGCTTTCAGCTTGGTGAAGGCTTGACGAAGATCGTCGGGATCGGCCGTGAAGTCCTGCTCCAGGCGCACATCGTCGGCAACCGTGATGACCGCAGCCTGGCTGCGAGCGACGGTCCCCATGTCGTTGCTGATATAGCTGGAGACGACTGAGGCGGTCTTCCTGATTTTGGCGAGAACTGCTTCGCCGCCGTCGTTCGTCTGGAGTACCAGCACCGCGTGGACGGGCAGAGGATCGGAGTCCCGCGAGATCATGCGGACGGTCTGAGGCTTGCCGTCGTTCAGCACAACGAAATCGGCGGCGGTCAATTCTTCGACGGGCTTCCGGGATTTCGTCATTACCGAGACCGGAACGACGACTTCCCGCGCGTGCGTCTGGAATCGGGGCGGCTCCTGCCCGCCGAGTCCCGCGGCCATCAAGAGGAGGACGATCCCCGATCTCATCGGGCGAGCAGACGCATCGGTCGCCGCCTGCGTTTCGTTCGACGCCGGTCATCAGCCGGATAACGTCTTCGTCGTTTTGCAGGAAGCCGATGAACTCCCCATTCACTTCGGAGATGGTGTTGACTAAGTCGAGTGCGGCTTTATTTATACGGTTACATCGAAGCAAATGTCAGGAGCTCATTCATGATAATCAGAACGTCTATCCATCGCATTCAGGCGGATGGGATTCAAGTCTTCTATCGCGAAGCAGGTTCGCCGGATGCGCCAGTGGTCCTGCTGTTGCATGGCTTTCCCACTTCTTCGTTTCAGTATCGCGAGTTGATTCCGCGGCTGGCGGATCTTTATCGCGTGATTGCGCCGGATCTACCCGGGTTCGGATTTACGGAGGTCCCGGAGGAGCGGGCGTACCGCTACACGTTCGATGCACTGGCAAATACCCTTGAGGCGTTCACTGGCGCGCTGCAGCTGTCTCGTTATGCACTCTATGTATTCGACTATGGAGCGCCTGCCGGTTTCCGGCTTGCAATGGCCCATCCGGAAAGGGTGACGGCGATCGTGTCACAGAATGGAAACGCCTATCAGGAAGGTCTGGGAGAGGCGTGGGCGCCGATCCAACAGTATTGGAGAGAGCCGTCGAGTGGGAACCGGGAGATGCTACGGGCGGCGCTTGGGCCGGACGGGTTGCGTTCGCAGTATACCGATGGTGTGCCCGATCCGGCGCAGATTGCGCCCGAGGGTTACACGCTGGACACGGCCTTGATGGCCCGTCCGGGCAACATGGAGATTCAGCTGGATCTGTTTCTTGATTACGCGAACAACGTGAAGCTGTATCCGGCCTTTCAGGAGTATTTCCGGCAAGCCAAGCCGCCCCTGCTGGCGATCTGGGGAAAGAACGACCCGTTCTTTATTCCGGCTGGCGCTGAAGCGTTTCGGCGGGACAATCCGAATGCGAATGTGCAGTTGCTGGACACGGGACACTTCGCGCTCGAGACGCATGTGGACGAAATCGCTGAGGCCATGCGGCAATTCTTGCGTAAGGCGAGTGCGTAAGTGAGGAGTGATGAGGGCGGAGCGGCCCAGCAGCGGGAAAAGACAAACGCGCTGGGACGAGCGTACTATCACGGTTCCCACGGGGAAGAAATCCGGTAGAACACCTCATCCAACAACTCGCCGTGAGCTCAAAGCCGACGCCATCCGCATTCTGGATCGTTCCAGCAACTCTGATTTGTCAGCGGCGCCCGAACCGTCGCCAGAAGACGAGGTCCCCTTCTAGGAGCCTCAAAGCCAAATGGGTGCACGGCACGGTGCATCTGCGGCATTCAAAACCTGCTTCCATCGGAGAAGTTGGTTTTTGCCCGGCTGCGAGTTTGCCGGCGAGGTCGCTCTTTCCGTCCCACAGGCTCGGCGCTGCGTTAGCTCGGTGGAAAGCAAAAGCTTCATCCGTCGAGTCGCGCGCTCGGGACGTTCGAAGGAATTCGAGTTTCTGTGGCACGCCATTTATCAACAGGGACCCCCCGATCGCCGAGATAAGCGCCGTACCCGATCATCCGCGAGTGTCACAGTAAAGCATTTCCGAATTCGAGGAGAAACAGACCTGAATTCACTCGCACTTGGAACGCTCCGTCTGGGGGCTTCGGCGACGACTCAGGCGAAGATGAGCGTGTCGACGTTCCATCGTCATTCGACCTGGTCATTAGCGGAGCGCGGTGGCGCCTCCACGAAACTTGCGGGAAGCAACGCGATCCTGCAGAAAACTTCAGTTCTTAAACACATGGAGATAGGGTGTCCGAAATCATTTCAATACCTGACAATCAATGGCAGCAAGACCGAAGTCGCTGTTGCGGAACAGCGCAGGTTTGGCGAATATTTAAGCTCTGGATTAATAGGAATGAATACATTACTAAAGGGACAGGTCGCGGTCGTTACCGGGGCAGGTTCAGGTATTGGCGCAGCGGTCGCCATGGCACTCGCAGATGCCGGAGCGACCGTCATAGTCAATCATCCTCATGTAGAAGCACCAGCGGATGAGATTGTTAGACACATCAAGAGCAACGGCGGTAACTCGTTTGCGATTGCGGCGGATGTCAGCAACGAGGACGAGGTAATCGGAATGTTTCGCGACACCGTCGCGAAATTTGGAACGGTTGACATCCTGGTTGCGAACGCTGGTTTACAGCGCGATTCACCTTTCACTCAAATGAGCCTGGCGAATTGGCAGTTCGTATTAAACGTCAACCTCACCGGCCAGTTCCTCTGTGCAAGAGAGGCGACTCGAGAGTTCTTGAGGCGTGGCCCGGATCCTTCGAGATCCATTGCGACCGGGAAGATTATCTGTATGAGCTCCGTCCATCAAGTGATCCCCTGGGGTGGTCACTGCAATTACGCGACGTCAAAAGGTGGCATCAAGCTCTTCATGGAGAGCATTGCGCAAGAGTTGGCGCCACATAAGATTCGAGTTAACGCGATCGGGCCGGGCGCAATCAAGACTCCCATTAATCGAACGGCATGGGAAACGCCGGCTGCGGAGGCAGCGTTACGCACACTCATTCCATACAACCGCGTCGGAGTGCCTGAAGATATTGCCAAAGCAGCCGTGTGGCTGGCTTCCGATGAGTCGGATTATGTTACCGGAACGACGCTTTTCGTCGATGGCGGCATGACCTTGTATCCGGGCTTCGCGACAGGCGGATAGGCCGAAGGCGCTCTTCTTTCTTGGTTCAGCAAGCGTGAACCCGTGCAGAACGAACCAGCAACCTATCTTGTGAAGGAACTTTCCCCATCTGCAACCATAACTGACGCTATCGCGCTGCACTGGCCCGAATATCTGTTCGAAGGCTTGGAACTAGGTGCTTTCATGTTTGCCGCTTGCGCTTTCGGGACGCTGCTGTTCTATTCCAAATCAGCGGTTGTCCTCGCCATTCCATCTTCCGCGATTCGCCTCGTTCTTATGGGCGTCGCGATGGGTGGAACTGCGATAGCCATCATCTTGTCCCCGATGGGGCGCCGATCAGGAGCGCATTTCAACCCGGTGGTTTCATTCACATTCTTCTGTCTCGGAAAAATGCACCGCTGGGACGCGTGCCTGTATATCGCCTCTCAATTTGCCGGTGGAGCTTTGGGGGTACTTATAGCGAGGATTTTGATTGGGCCGCATC
>CBAAAA010000390.1:0-4944 GCA_964658695.1 uncultured Solirubrobacteraceae bacterium
GTGCGATCCCACCAACCGGCCCAAAGCACGCCCTCTCAGGCAATGGCGGTAGTCGAGCATTCCGACTCACCCGCCGGAGCCCCTGATCCGCCTTCAGGCCAGCAGCCGCTGACTCTGCGCAGCGTTCACAAACTCTACCTGGAACGCATGCCGAATGGACTTGACCAGTTCCTGCGGGAAGCCATTTTCAAGAAGTGCGGCAGCTTTTTCACCATCGTACTGAACCGCAAAGATGCCGATGCCATCATGAAAGTCACCGATCCGCGGCTGCCAGGAACTGTGTCAATGACGGATCCCGGCGGAACGCTGGTGCTCTGGTCCGGCAGCGCCGATTCGAAGGAAACTAAGTATCTGAATCTGCGCCACGGTGGTGAAAAAGTGCTGGCCGAAAAGCTTGCAGGACAGCTGAAGCACGCGATCGGACAGTGATCTCCTCGAACTCCTACGGAAGAACATTTAGTTCGGCGATAGACCACCACCAGCTGGTGCTTCCAGTCAGCGTAATCTTCAAATAGCGAGCGCTTTGAGTCGGAAAGCTGATCGACACAGGCGCCGAGGCGCCCGACCCCTCGGCAATCGAAGATCCCCAGTTCTGTCCATCGCTTGACACAAATACCTGGTATCCGCGAGGGTAATCACTGGTCGACGAGCCGGCGTTCAGCGTCACTTGGCTGAAGCTTTGGGAAGAACCCATATCGACGCTGAACCACTGGCCCGATATCTGTCCATGGCCCGTTGACCAGCGCGTTGTCAGCTTGCCATCAATGGCTGAGCTGGCCACCTCTGTCACTCCACCAAATTTTCCGCCGGCCGTCGCGCTCGCACTCACCTGCCAGTTCGTTCGCGAAAGTGCCGCGTGCGATTCCGGTATCACGATCACGCTTGCCGATTGCGCCGGAAACGTAGCGGTCACCTCGGAGTTCGCTACCTCCAGAGCGGGTTGCTGCACGATCTGTTGCAGATTCGCGCTCGAATACGTGTAAAACGAAGCGGTGGAGACCGGGCTGAAGTTCGCAAGGCTGATCGAACTCGTTAAGCTGCCGGCGCTCTTGTTGATAACGACCAGCGTAAGAGCGCCGTCCGACGTACGTTGTGCTCCATAGAGCGCCAGCTGGCTTTGATTGCTGCTGGTCGCATTCACCCACGTATCGCCATACTCGCTCCCCTGTCCATCGTAGTTGCGAAAAAGCCGGAAGCTGTAGGCCGTCGGATCCGTCGGGTTTGGCGGGTCCCACATGTCCGCAAAATCAACCGGCTGGCGCCCGAAAATGCCCAGGATGTCCGCCTCCGCAAGCGCCCCGGTGATCGTCGTGTGATCCCCCCAGCTATATTCGGAGAACGCCAGCTTTGTGCCCGGATAATACTGCTGAATCCAGCTCTGGAACCGCGGGATCAGTTGCATGTTGCCGAAGTAGTACTGCTCGACCCAGGTGCCGGAGTTGTACGTCGGATCCCAGAAAGAACGTGTCGATTCGAGTTCGTATGCGTTGTCAGTCGTACTTCCGCCGTAGTAGTGTTCGTCGAAGTAGTCGAGCACCCGTTTACCGTTCTTCTGCGCGTAACTCCGCATCTGTTGCAAATACCACTGGCCCGCATACAGTCCGCCGTGCTCCGTCATATCGGCGCTCGTGCCGATCCAGCCGCCCAGCGTAAAATCCGAAGGACCCATCACTTGCGCGGTCGGATCAGTCGTCTTAATCGCCGACGCATATTCGCTACCCAGACTGAAGATCGTGTCGTACGTCGCTCCGTTCGGCAGCACATCGCGGTGAGTGTTGCCCCATCCACCGGGCTCATTGTCGAGCTGATAGTAAGGCACACCGCCGGTTGCCGCGGCGCCAAACGTCTGCACCAGATGCTCAATCCAGTTCTGCTGCAATTGCGGACTGTTAGAGACATGGTTAACGAAAATGTTTTTGTCGATCAGTTGCGTGCCGCTTGGGCCGTTGGAGTTATTCGCTCCTGCGATGCTGTTGCCGCACGTGTTGCCGTTAGGAAAAACATAGGGATTCGTTGATTGCTGCGGGCCATACACGGAGACGGGAAAACTGCAGGTCCACGCCGCCGTGCTGTCGATGTAAGGAATGATCGGTACCGTAATCAGCGGGTGCGTCCCTGCCGGCTGGAAAGTCCGGATCATCGTATCCGGACCATTTCCCGGAATCGGATTGGCCGTCCCGCTCCCGCCCATGAAGTACCAGTCAAAACCGGCATTCGAGCTGTCTACTTGCCAGTTATAGCGCGTCGTCCCATCGCCGCCCCAGCGCGTATTCGGTAACTTAATCTCCTGGGCAAAGGCAGCATTAAGACCATAACTCACAATTCCATAAATGTCAGGATTGATTGGATGGCGGCCAACGGCTGCGTCCACCGCCAATGTAGGCCCAGTCGTCTGAGCCGATAACAAGGCGCACGAAAGAAGAAGAGGGGCGACGAACCTTACAAAACGTACCATAACCAATAGTTCTGTTATGGCCTTCGAATCTCTCAAACAATGATAATGGCCCCGCCAGCGTTATCCCAACTCTGGATTGGCACTTCAGGGTGGCACTACAAACATTGGGTGGGCAACTTCTATCCCTTCAAGCTGCCAGCGGCGAAGATGCTCGCGCATTATTGCCAGCACTTCGATACCGTCGAACTGAACAATAGCTTCTATCACCTGCCAAAAGAGTCGGCGCTCCACGCATGGCGCGACGAAACGCCCGAGGGCTTCTGCTTCGCTGCTAAGGGCAGCCGGTTTCTGACGCACATGAAAAAACTGAAGGACGCCGAAGCGGGTCTCAAACGATTCCTCGACTGCATCGAGATCCTACGCCAGAAACTCGGCCCCATCCTCTTCCAGCTTCCGCCACATTGGCACATCGATCTCGAGCGGCTTGAGACCTTCCTGAAGATTCTGCCTGCCTGCCACCGCTACGCTTTTGAGTTTCGAAACGAGACCTGGATCCATCCGTCCACCTACGATCTGCTCGCTCGATTCAACATGGCATATTGTGCGTTCCATCTCGCCGGGTATGAATCGCCAGTCCAAGTTACCGCGGATTTTGCCTACGTTCGCCTGCATGGTCCAGGTGGCAAATACCAGGGCAGTTATGACGACGCGGCGCTCATGCGATGGGCCGGAATCGTCGAGCAGTGGCGGCAGACTCTCAAAGCAATTTACATCTACTTCGATAACGATGATTCAGGCTATGCCGCCCACGATGCCCAGCGTCTGAAACGCATGTTGGCACGCGCCGCCTAGCTGACCGTCCTGATTCCAGAGGTTTTGTTCGTGTAGCTCACGAGCCCGGCAGTAATCATTCCGAAGCCGCGGCGAACGACTCTGAAGCTAATCTCGTGAGGTCAAAATTTCAGATATCATGGGGCTCATGCGGCTGCGCGCTGTTTCTCTGCTCTGCCTCACTGGAATGCCCCTGGTCGCATCCAGTCTCTTTACGTCTTCGGGCTACGTCCAGTCAGGGAGTCTTTCCGATTCGTTTAGTTCCTCCGTCACAAGTTTGGGCGGAACCAGCGGCGCCTTGGGCTTCCCAAACGGCGAAATCTTGAGTTTAACCGGGGACAACGGCTTTCCCACCAGTGGAACCGTGTATCAGGGAGCTCCCGCCGTGATCGTTTCTGAGTCCTCCGACGATATCGATGTCGATCCCTGGACGGTGGGTGTCACTGGGCTCGCGACTGAAACACTGAAGACCGCCGGTCCCGTTCGACAAGGGATCATCACTTACCAGCTTCTCAGCAGTGGCGGAGCCTCTGAATCCGAGCTCTTCCCATACGTCACATCCGCGTACGGTTTTTCCAAAGTCGGGATCTCCGATGGCATACACACCTACGGACAGCAGGGCTGTCAGGGAACTTGCCAGACGGGCTTGATTGAAGCTCCATTTGAGCTCGGTACTGTCTTCACAGCGCTTTCTTTCGCGAACGAAACAGGCGTTGTCTCGGCTCCCTCGTTCGCGTCAGCAGGCGGCAACATCACTTTCAATTTCTTCGAGGCCGATGGCGTCACACCCGTGGCGCTCCTCGACACACCGGAAGGAACACCTGCGATCCCCATCAATCTGGCGCCTGAACCCCGCACAAATGCCCTGAGCAGTTGCGCCTTGCTTCTTATCGCGGGGCTATTCGCAAACCAGAGACAAAATCAAAAAAGCGATCCACAAGCTTGAATCCGCCTTGACCGGCAGCGCCGTTCTTCGTTTGCCTCCGGTACCACCCCGTAACGTAAGGGCTCCCGCTTGCGTGGGAGGCACAACCCATAATCAACCGATCTCGAACCAAAAACGGCTATAATCGCCCTTATCTTTATGCGTCTTACCCGTCAATGGTTGTGTCGCCTGTGGTCGTACCGTCTGATGGTAGGCTTCGCTTGCCTCGCTCTCCCTTTCCTTCACACTGGCGCGGCCCAGAACGCCAATCGGCTCCTGTTGCGCGACCCGGCGCTCAGCAAAACTCAGATCTGTTTCGAATACGGAAATGATCTCTGGATTGTCAGCCGGGATGGCGGCGAAGCGCGTCGCTTGACGACCGGCGACGGGCGCGAAAGCGGCCCTAGATTCTCTCCCGATGGCGCGCAGATCGCTTTTACAGGCGAATATGACGGGAATGTGGATGTGTATGTCGTACCAGCGTCCGGTGGAGTGCCGCGCAGATTGACCTTTCATCCTGGCCCCGATGTGGCTATCGCTTGGACTCGCGATGGCAGCCGCGTCCTGTTCAACTCACGCCGCGATACCTTCGCCGATAGCGGTCAGTTATACACCATCGGTCTAGACTCCTCGACCGGCGCACTGCCCGAGCGGCTCCCACTGCCGATGGCCGAGGACGGAGATTTTTCACCGGACGGAAAGCACATTGCCTATCAACCCGACTTCCATTGGGAAGCAGCCTGGAAGCGTTACCAGGGAGGCCAGGCGTTGAAGATCTGGATCGCAGACCTGA
>CBAAAA010000391.1:0-4934 GCA_964658695.1 uncultured Solirubrobacteraceae bacterium
TGCTGACTTCGGGGCCGATCTTCAAGATATTCGTGCGGAAGATTTTGAGGACCGAAATAGCTTTTTTCGATTTGGCCGCGACCCCAAAGGCTTCGATCTCTTGCCAAGCATACCGGGCATCGAGTTTGACCTGGCATGGGCAAGACGTGAGGAAGTTGTCGTTGACGAGGCGAGCGCCCTTAAGATCAATTTCATTTCTGCCGGCGACCTTATAGCGGCGAAACTGGCATCCGGCAGACCACAAGACCTTGCCGACGTTGCCGCTATCAAGAAAGCGCAAGACTTGCGGCCCGGCAAAAAAGAAGACAGCGGACCCGACCGCGAACGGTCCTAATTATCAGGCCTCAACCCCGAGTTGTCTTTCCGAGCCGAGATAATCTTATGGGCCTGGAGCCGCAAACTCCTGGCCTTTCTTTTTGCAGGCGTCTCCGATGCCATACTGGAAGTAGCTTAGAAAACGGGCCGCGGGTTCCCGTTGACCTTTCCGCTGCCATGGTTCCGAAAGAGGCGATGCACCCGACCAGCTATTCCCTGCCCGAAGTCCATCAGAGCATTCAAACCAGCCATACCAGCCGTTGGAGACGAATCCTGGCGTTTGCCGGTCCCGCTTACCTGGTGAGCGTCGGATACATGGACCCTGGCAATTGGGCCACCGATCTGGAGGGCGGGGCACGCTTCGGCTACCAGCTGCTTTGGGTATTGGTGGCTTCGAATCTGGTTGCGTTGCTGCTTCAGACGCTTAGCTCGCGCCTGGGCATTGTTACCGGCCGCGATCTGGCTCAGGCTTCGAGAGACGAATATCCGCGAGCTGTTTCTTACATCCTGTGGATCGTCTGTGAACTGGCGATTGTGGCCTGCGATCTTGCCGAAGTGCTGGGCGCAGCGATCGGGCTGAACCTGCTCTTTCATCTCCCTCTGCTGTACGGAGTCCTGGTCACAGCTGCCGATACGCTGCTGGTTTTGTGGTTCAGCAGGATAGGAATCCGGGTCATCGAGGCTGTCGTTCTGGTCCTGATCGCCACCATCGCCGGCTGCTTTTCTTTCGAAATCTATCTGGCGCATCCCAATGCGGGTGAGGTCGCCACCGGCTTGATTCCGCACCTCAATTCGCATAGCCTCTATCTGGCGGTGGCGATCTTCGGAGCGACTGTCATGCCGCATAATCTTTATCTGCATTCGGCGCTGGTGCAGACCCGCCGCATTGGCGAGAGCGATGCTGAAAAACGAACCGCGTGCCGCTACAACCTGCTGGATTCGACTCTGGCGCTCAACGGGGCGCTGTTTGTAAACGCAGCGATCCTGATCATGGCTTCCGCGGTCTTCTTTAAACACGGGCTGATTGTGACCGAAATTCAACAGGCGCATCAGCTGCTCTCGCCCTTAGTTGGAACCACCGCGGCTAGTCTGCTGTTCGGCCTGGCGCTACTCTGTTCGGGACAATCTTCAACTCTCACCGGCACCATGGCCGGGCAGATCGTCATGGAAGGCTTTCTGCGCTTTCGTATGCAGCCCTGGCTGAGACGCGCGGTCACGCGCTTTCTGGCCATTACACCAGCCGTGGTCACCATCTATTTCTTTGGCGATAAGAGCACCACCGACTTGATTGTCTTAAGCCAGGTCATTCTCAATCTGCAGCTTCCTTTTGCGGTCATCCCGCTGGTGCACTTCACGAGTGATCGCAAGCGGATGGGCGAGTTCGCAAATGCCTGGCTGGTGAAAATTGCCGCCTGGGGATGCGCGGTCTTCATCCTGACGCTCGACATCTGGCTGCTGCGTGATCAGATTCGTGATTGGCTGGCCGGCAGCGGCTCTTATCACTCGCTGGTCTTGCTAGCTTCCATCGTAGTGGGACTTGCGTCGCTGTGTCTCTTAGGACTGGTTACGCTCTGGCCGTGGATCGGGAAGCGGCCAATTCACGAGGCGATTGTCGCTCCCGGTCTGCGCGAGCAGACCATGCCGAGCTTCCCAACGACAGCCGTATACTCGCGGATTCTCGTCCCTCTGGACCACAGTGATGCAGACCTTCACGCCATCGGCAATGCCTTAACCATGGCTCGGACTCACGGAGCGAGAATCATTCTGCTGCACGTGGAGGAGGGCGTCACCAGCCAGTTATTCGGGTCCTTGTCATCGACTGCCGAAATCAAAGAAGGCCAGGACTACCTCGCCGACATCGTGGCCTCCCTGCGAAAAGAGCATCTCGAGGTGGATGTCGTGGTTCGGCACGGACGAAGCCCGGCCGCCCAGATTGCCTCGGCGGTTACGGAGTTGGGCGCTGATGCTGTGGTGATGGCATCGCATGGTCACCGGGGACTGAAAGATTTGGTCTTCGGCACCACCATAAACTCGGTCAGACATCGCGTCAAGGTACCGTTGCTCATCGTCCAGGCGTCTTGAAAATATCAAAGCGAAGCGAGTCCGCGTAGGTTCCATCCGCAAATCCGGCTCGCCTCAAATTTATTCCCGTCAGGGCCGGGCCAGTGAGTCTCCAGACTGAGATAGCCGTTATAACCATCCGCCTTCAACGCCGCAATCTGATCCCGCCAACGCACAGAGCGTGTACCAAGCGGTCCCCAGACTGGCTGGCCCGCCTGCATGTGACAGTCTTTGGCGTGCACATGAACAATGCGATTTTTCGGCAGCAGCGAATAACCGCCGGGAAATGGATCCTCGCCGGCGACCAGAGCATTCGCCGGATCCCAGACCAGCTTGAGGTTCGGATTTGGAATGAAGCTAAACGCCTGAGCGGCCTCTGATGCCGTTCCAAGATTGCAGGCATGCTCGTTCTCAAGTCCGATCGTCACACCTTCTTTTTCGCCGAGCAGCGCTAACCGGCTCAACGCCTCAACGATTCGATCCAGACATAATTCAGGCTGTTTCGTACGCCAGTAGGAGAACACCCGCAGAATCTTCGCACCGAAAAAATGCGCGATGCGGAAAGCCTGTTCCGTGAGACGCGGCTGATCGTCGTACGTGTGTTTGGAAGCAAAGGCATCGTGGCCGAAACGTTCGTCCACTTCCGGAGCATTGGGCAAAACGCATTTCAACAGCGGCGAAGCGATGGAAATCACTTTCAACTCCGCGGCATCCAGCGCGTCCTTCGCCCGCTGCAATTCATCGTCGGAGAGATCCATGATGTTCTCGCCGTCGATCACGCGCAACTCTGCGCCGGTCATGCCGATTTCTTTCATTCCCTGAATGGCGACCGCCAGTGTCGGGGAAAATTCATCAGTGATCGAGGCGATGGGAATCTGTGGCTCGAAGGTCGGGCTGGGCATCAGTGTCTCTATACTAAGACTATGTTCTTCCGACGGGTAAAGCCGAAGAGTCTTTCGTTTGCCGAGCGCATCAACGCTTTGAAGCAGGCCGGTTTCGCAACCGAGACTCAGCCCGACGGGCGCGTCAAGATCAGCAAACACGGCGTCGCTGCGGCGGTCGGCGATGAAGGCAAGGGTCAATCCGAAATTGAGCGCGCGGGTGTGTTGATCGGAGGACAGATCGCCATTCTGGTCGCGGGCGGATACCAGGAGTTCCTGGAGTTGCCAAATGGGCGGCGATTTCCCGCCAATTCCGATCAGTTAAGACAACTGCACGAGTTTGAAGAAGACGTGAAGGACGCGCTCGGTCTGACCGATTTGTATAACACGGCCCTCGGCACCACGAGCACGAAACACATGTACGATCGCGTGTACAAGCGGGACACCGGACAGCAGCCGAAGCCGTGGGAAAAGAAGGAGCACAGGATTGTCGCGCCGCACACTAAAGAGACAGTCGACTTGTCGTCTGAGTAGACGGCGCGGTCACGGTTTAGCGCCCGGTACTCTCTCAGTCCACGAACACGATTCCGTGGCATCCCCTTCACAGAGAAATACGCGGAAGCCTTGCGGCGCGTGCTTCCGCGTCCAGTCGCGGCCAAGGACATAAAACGGCTTAGCCCATATTTCGCTGTCCAAGGTGCGTGGACAAATCACCGAAACCGCGAGCACTCCGTTGACGGGATATCCGGTGCGCGGATCCATGATGTGGCTGTACTTGCGCCCACCCGCTTCAAAGAACTTCTCGTATCCGCCTGACGTTGAGAGCGAGGTGTCTTTCAAGAAAACCCCGGCTGCTGATTTGTTGCTGTCCAGCGGATCTTGTATCTGCAGCCGCCAGCCTCGCGGCTCGTCAGGCGGAGATCCTATGGCATAGATACTGCTGCCCCCTGCCGAAAGCAGCGCCGAGTGGATCCCATGTTGGCGTAACACAGCAGCCATGCGGTCAATCGCGTATCCTTTCCCAACGCCTCCCGGATCCAGTTCTGTTCCAGCTTTGGTAAATCGAATCGTCTGGTCGCGATCATTCAGAACGACGTTGCGATATCCGACATGTTCCAGTGCGCCGGCAACCGCTTCGTGCGCCGGTACGTGCCCCTCGCCCCGATAGAAGCCCCAGAGCTTCATCAATGGCCCGACTGTGATATCGAAAGCACCCTCGCTTTGGCGGCTCAAGTCAAAGCAAGTTTTCAGCAGGCTAAATAGTTCGGGCGACACCTTCACCGGAGTTTCGGCGGCGCGGCGATTTACGCCACTCAGTTCACTGTCCGGCTTGTAGTTCGAAAGCATCCGATCCAGCCGTCGAGCTTCTGAGAACGCTGCTTCTATGGCATTCTCGGTGGGACGCGAGTCTAACCCATCGACCGAGATAGAGAACGTCGTACCCATCGCCTCTGCGAATCGTTCGATCCGCTGGGTGGATACAGCAGAAGGGGATGCAAGCGCGGATGACAGTAGCGCAATTAAGAGGCGATGAGTGGACAAATACCTGTGTATCACTGATAGGAACGGCGCTGCAGGGGAAAGTAAACTCGTTGCAGATGATCACGACACGAGGAACGCTGTTGGTGGCGATCTGTTTTCTCGGACCGTCCATAGCTTGGCAGCAGCCACCTTCTG
>CBAAAA010000392.1:0-4927 GCA_964658695.1 uncultured Solirubrobacteraceae bacterium
GGAATTTTGAATCGCTCCAGACCCACATAAAGAAGTTCACGCGCGGTCAGCACTTCAAGCGCGTACTCCTCAATGAATTTGCGATCCTGGACCGCAATGCGCGCCGCCATCGCGGCCAGTGCATTCACACTGTAGGGCGACTGCGCTTTCCGCACGTGCGCCATGTTTTCCGCAGCCGAGAAAAGACACCCGCAGCGCATTGCCGCCAAGCCATAAATTTTCGAAAAAGTGCGGCTCACAAACAGGTTAGAGCGCAGTCCGATCAGGCCGAGCGCCGTAATGCCGCTAAATTCGTAATAGGCTTCATCGACCAGCACTGCGGCATTTTCCGCCTTCTTAAGTATTCGTTCAACGACGTTCAGGTTGGCGCCGGTGCCCGTCGGATTATTCGGATTACTGATCAGCACCGCCCTGGTAGCAGGCGTAATCCTTTCGAGCAACTCATCGGCCGGGAATGCCAGCGTCCCAGGCCGATAATCCACCTCCTCCACCTTTGCCCCGGCAAGCTGCGCATAGAAACGGTACATCGCATAAGAAGGGCGCAGCATAAACACTTCATCGCCATCGTTGACGTAAGTGTTCACCAGCAGCTGAATCGCTTCATCGGTGCCGTTGGTAAGCGTCATCTGCTCGATCGACACGCCGAAGTGCTGCGATAAATCTTCCAGCGCGTTCTCGTACTCCGGATACATGCTGAGGTCCGCCGCCGTTAGATAGCGCTTGATGAAATCAAGCACTAGTGGCGGCGCCCCGACGGTATTCTCGTTAAAATCCAGCCGCAGTTTGTTCCGCCGGCCGCTCGACGGCGGATGATACGCCGCCATTTGCAGAACCGCATCCCGCGGCTTCAAAGCCTTAGCCGAGTTTTGATTACCGGCCAGAACGAACCTCCACTGCGCGGGCATGCGCTTCCAATCCTTCCGCTCGCGCCAGAGTTGTAATGGTCCCCGAAAGCTCTGCCAGAGCTGGCTGGGTCAACTGTTGCACCGCGATCACCTTGACGAAATCCACCGCCGATAAACCACCTCGCAGGCGCGCGGCACCATTGGTGGGCAACACGTGACTTGGGCCCGACGCGTAGTCGCCCGCGGACTCCGGCGTATTCTGTCCCAAAAAAACGGTCCCCGCATTCCGGATCAATTTCAACAACGAGGGATCGTGCAGGCTCAAGTGCTCCGGGGCATAGAGGTTCGACAACTCCGCACCAAGCTCCATCGTTTTCACGACATAGATCACACTGCCGCCCTCGATTGCTCCTCGTGCGGTTTCCGCAGTGGACAGAGTTTCGAGCTGGCTTTCAATCTCCTCGGCAACGGCGTGCGCCAGTTCCATCGACGTGGTAACAAGCACAGCGCTGGCTGTCCGATCGTGCTCTGCTTGCGCCAGCATGTCCGCCGCAATCACCTTCGCGTCACCATCGGCCGTCAGGATCAGAATCTCGGTAGGGCCAGCCACGAAGTCGATCCCGACTTCACCCGCCAGCAGTCTCTTAGCCGCCGCTACATAGGCATTGCCAGGACCCACAATGCGATCCACTCGCGGGATGCTCGCGGTTCCGAATGCCAGGGCAGCAATCGCCTGCGCGCCACCCATCCGGTACACCTCCGTGAGTCCAAGCAAATGCGCACATCCCAAAATTTCAAGTGACGGCCTTGGCGACGCAACGCAGATGCGGGGAACGCCCGCGGTCTGTGCCAGCACCGCCGTCATCAGCAGTGTGGACGGCAGCGGATAACGGCCGGAAGGAACATAGCAGCCGACCGCGTCCAGCGGCCGAACAATCCATCCCAATTGACGCCCGCCGCCAAAGTCTTCAAAACGCTCCTGAGGCAGCTGCAGCGCCGCAAACTGCCGTATGTTAGCGATCGCCTTTTCAGCAGCGTCGCGCACTGCAGGAGACATCAACTCCGCGGCGCTCTCTAACTCCGCTTCACTCACCCGGATCGGGAGATCTCCAACCCCATCCAACTCGCGGGCATAACGCAGCAGAGCCGCATCGCCTTGTTTGCGAACAGCCCGCAGGATCGGTTTCACCACCGCATCGCTGCTCGTTTCGCCCGGCTGCCGCTCCACTCGAAAAGTGTCTGAATCCCGCCAATCGAAGATCTTGATCATCAGGGTTCAGTTCACAATCTTGTTCAACGGATATTCCACAATGTCCTGCGCCCCCGCTTCCTTTAATCGCGGGATCAGAACCCGTACCGCAATCTCATCCAGAATCGTGTTGACGGCCAGCCACTCCTGGTCGCTTAAGGGCGACACGGTTGGATTTTTCAGAGCGGGAAGAACAGATAAGATCGACGGAAGATCTTTGGCCCGGACATTCAAAAGCAAGCCAACCTTCCCCAGCGCATTAATCGCGCCTTCCAGAAGCATCTTCACATCGCTCAGCTTTCGCCGTTTCCAGTCATCTTTCCAGGAGTCGCGGTTGGCGATCAGCTGAGTATTCGATTCCAGCACCGTCTCGAGAATGCGAAGCTTATTCGCGCGCAGCGACGAACCGGTCTCCGTCACTTCGACAATCGCGTCGGCCAGTTCCGGCGGCTTCACCTCCGTGGCGCCCCAGCTGAACTCTACCTTTGCGCGCACGCCCTTTCGCTGCAGATAACGCTTCGTGGTCGCCACCAGTTCCGTGGCGATCACTTTTCCTTCCAGATCCTCCACCGTACGAAAAGGGGAACTCTCCGGCGCGGCCAGCACCCAGCGCACCTTGCCGAAGCTCTGTTTGGCATAGATCAAGTCCGCCACCGTCTCCACCTGCGCTTCGCTTTCCTCTACCCAGTCGCGCCCGGTCAAGCCCGCATCCAGCACGCCGTCCTCGATGTAACGCGCCATCTCCTGTGCGCGAATCAACATGCATTCAATCTCCGGATCATCGATCGCCGGAAAATAGCTGCGGCTGCTTGTCGTAATGTTGAAACCGGCACGGCGGAACAGATCGATGGTGGCGTTCTCCAGGCTTCCTTTAGGAACCCCGAGCTTCAGCTTCATTGCTTGGCTCCATAAACGGCGTCGGGATCGTAGACGCGAGACTCGGTCTCTACCCACTCACTGCCGTTCAAGGTCCGATAGAAACAGCTGTTGTAGCCCGCATGACAAACGCCAGGGCCAACCGATTCCGCCTGCACCAGCAGCGCGTCCCCATCGCAATCGGTCGCAATCGACTTGAGATTCAGGTAGTGACCGGAACTCTCGCCCTTCGTCCAGAGCTTCTGGCGCGAGCGGCTGAAAAAGGTCACATGCCCGCTGCTGAGTGTCTTTTCGAGAGCCTCACGATTCATATAACCCACCATCAGAACGCGGCCGGAAGCCGCATCCTGCACCACCGCCGTGATCAGTCCGCTCTGCTTGTCAAAATCCAGAAGCTCGCTCATGTCGTTACTCTTGTTGCCCACAATAGAAAAGCCCGCCACACCGGGCGGGCTCGTCACAGACCTATAATCGGAAATCGGAACCGAGACACGCCTTCTAATCCACCAACAAGTGGTGATGATGGCGATGATGGCGCCGGATTCCCAACTCGCAGTATAACAAGCGCGCAGACCGGCGCCCGGCCGAAACAATTCCGAGCGAGAATGGTATGAGGAAAGGCTGTGAAAAACTCATCTGAAGCAAGCCACAGAGGGGAAATCTTCTGTGAATTTGCGAAATCCTCCAATTCAGCCCTTGAGTTCATCCCCGGTTACCCGCTACCTTAGTCGAGTCTTTACTGCAATGGCCGCTCGCGACTTAGCCCTCGATCATCCGCTTCCCGACAACATTGATGCCGAACGATTTGTTCTCGGCGCCATCATGAGCAGCGAGAATGCCTTCCTCCAAGTTGCGGGGACTCTCAGCGAGGATGATTTCAGCCTCGAAAAGCACCGCCGCATCTTTTTGCGTATGAGCGACTTGCATGAGCGCGGCGAGAAGATCGATCGCGTCACCCTGGCAAACGAGCTCATGAAACACGGGCAACTTCAGTCCATCGACGGGCTCAGCTACCTGGTGTCACTGGATGACGGTTTGCCGCAGCTACATAATCTCGACAGCTACGTCGGGATCGTCAAAGAAAAATCACTGCTGCGCCGCATTATCAACGTCTCCCATGACACCATCAACCGCTGCCTCAATTGCGAAGAAGAAGCGAAAAACATCTTAGGCGCGGTGGAGGACGCGCTGATGAAGCTGGGCGACGTGCAGTCAAAGAATGCACTGGCGAGCCCTGCTCAGATCATCACCGAATACGACGGCGGCATCAATGCATTTCTCGATACCAGCAAACGGATTAAAGGCATCAGCACCGGTTTCCTGAAGTTCGATGAGTTGACTGGTGGTCTGCGCGAAGGCGAACTCATCATATTGGCAGCCCGTCCCGCGATGGGAAAGACCGCCCTGGCTTTGAATATCGCCCAGCACGTCGCTACCAATCCAAAATCGCCCAAAGCGGTGGCGGTGTTTTCGCTTGAAATGTCGAAGGAATCCTTGTTGACTCGCATGCTGTGTGCGGCAGCGCGCGTCGACCAGCAGCGATTTCGCGCCGGATATCTCAGCGCCGACGAGCGCCACTCGCTTCAGGACGCCATGTACAAGATGGTCGAAGCACCGCTGTTTCTCGACGACACTGCTGGAACAAACCTCATGGACGTTCACTCCAAGCTGCGCCGCCTGAAGGCGGAACAGGACCTGGGACTGGTGGTTGTTGACTACCTTCAGTTGATGCAGGGGCGCGGCCGTTTCGAAAATCGCGTGCAGGAAATCAGCTCGTTGTCGAGAGGCTTTAAGCTGATGTCCAAGGAACTCCGTGTCCCGTTCCTGGTGCTTTCGCAGCTCAGCCGCGCACCGGAAACCCGGCAAGGCGACCATCGCCCTATGCTTAGCGATCTTCGCGAGTCAGGATCGATTGAGCAGGACGCCGATATGGTCGGCTTCATCTTTCGCGAAGAAG
>CBAAAA010000393.1:0-4914 GCA_964658695.1 uncultured Solirubrobacteraceae bacterium
ACAATCGAACGTTCGAGTTCTCCTTCGAGCGCTCGATTGTAGTTAATATGTTCCACAAACTCAGTTGCGCCGAAGGTGGTTTTATCAAAAAGCTCAAAGCCGATGCGCCCTGATTTTGGCAGTCCGGCAGCCGCCATTTCGAGCCGGAGTTCCGCCACTTTGGCCGACGGTACGCTAATCACGCCGCCGGTGTCCGCCAAACGGTATTCGGTGCCACTTTCCTTGATCTTCTGGATCATGATTGCGGCATCTTCCGGGGCAACGCCAGTATAGAGGGGCTTGAAGTCCCTTTCCCGGCGCCATTGGGAGAAGCTGATGATCGCAATGACGATCGTTAGCGCGGCAACGCCGATCGAGATCTTTTGCTTCAGCGAGAGGCTGGCGTACAGCTTCTTGAGTTGATCCATCCGCGATTACCGGATCACAGCTGCATCTTCATGATTTCCTGGTAGGCCGAAACCACTTTGTTTCGCATTTGCAGGCCAAGATCCAGAGCCATTTCCGCACGCTGAGTGGCGAGAGCCACGTTGTGAATTTCGCCATTGCCCTGCAGGAACTGCTGAACGGAAGTGTTGGCGTCCTGCTGAGACTTCTCAACGCCCCCAATGGCGGATTTGAGAGCCGAGCCAAAATCACCACCGCTATCGTTTCCGGAGACGGGAGACTTGAGCCGGTCGGCTGCGGGAATGCCTGGTATGGCGGCGATCGACGAGATTGACAGCGACATGGCGATTATTTCAGCAGGTCAATGGACCGCTGAATCATTTCCTTTATGGAAGTCATGGATGCCACGTTGGCTTGATAGCCACGCGAGGAGCTGACGAGATCGACCATTTCTTCAGCGGGATTGAGCCGGGGGAAGGCCACATATCCGTCGGCATCCGCATCCGGGTGCCCGGGCAGATAGCGTTTTTCAGGATCGCGCTGATCCACGATCACATCGGAAACGGTGACGCCCGTTGCCCCTTCGCTGCTGCCGCCATTGCCGTTCATTTGAGAGGAGAGGATGCTGGCGAAGGGAGACTGCTGCGACTCGGACTGAAAGACCACATCTTTGCGGCGATAGGGGCCGCCTTCGGGAGTGCGGGTGGTCTCGGAATTGGCCATGTTTTCGACCAGTAACTCCGCCCGGACCCGTTGCGCGTTCATTCCGGAGGCGCTTACCGAGAGTGCGGTGAAGAGACTCATCAGCCGCCCTGCCCTTCATGAATGGCGCTCTTCAAATTACGCAGCTGGGTTTTCATCAGGTTGCTGGCGATCGAAAAGCGAATCGCATTTTCCGAGAGCAGCCGCGCCTCGCGATCGAGGTTCACGCTGTTGCCGTCGTTCTTGACGCGCAGGCCGGTGACTTCCTGAGCATTGACCGTGCTGCTCTCACCGCTGACCAGCTTGTTGAACTCCGACTGGAAATCGACGTCCTGCGTTTTGAAGCCCGGCGTATCGAC
Organism: uncultured Solirubrobacteraceae bacterium; assembly: GCA_964658695.1. GTDB lineage: Bacteria > Acidobacteriota > Terriglobia > Bryobacterales > Bryobacteraceae > Bog-105. Next base: position 1,446 of record CBAAAA010000393.1, read on the forward strand.
GTTGGCGATGTTAGAGGCGACCAGTTTTTGACGCGTCGCGAGCACGTCCATATATTTTTCGAGGGATCGCGAGACCAGGTCCAGCATGCGGTATGAGCTGTGCATGTCGCCAGCCATTGAGGGGTTAAGGAAATAAAGGAGTTAGATTACGATCGGTTCGACAACGTCAAGAAGCTGCCGTCAAAAAGTCGTCAGCTAGTGGAATTGTCCGTTTGCAATGGGGACGGTGAAGAACTGACAAGGCGCGGCAAGGCGCTCTTCCCTGCCCTTTCAATCAAGACCGGCGCGAAGCATGGCCAGACCGTCGATGGACTCGGTTATCCGATGGTCATGCGGTCAAGGTGGCACGGGAATATCTAAACATTGATGCAGAGCCTTTTTAGCTCGGCGGCACGGCGACGAGTTTGCCGTCGAAGAATCGTCAGCTAGTCGAATTGTCCGTTTTCAGCTTTTCCACTAAACCGGGGAGAACTTCACGGCGCGGCGTCGCTGGGGAACTCGGCTGTTTGCGATCGACGGCTAAGACGATGGTCCAGGCCAGGCAATAGGGGATAGCAAGAAGCAGGGCAAGGAGAGTTTGGACCCGCGTCGGCTCGTGCCCTTCATGATTTTCAAATGGGTGAAACATTTCAGCCTTAGTCGCTTATATCGGTCAACTTTTCAGGTGAGGATAGCTTAAATCCCAGTGCATAACATCACGAGACTTCTCACCAATTGAGACGGCGCCTGTGTTCCAGATTTATCCGATGAGACCTACGCGGCAGGTCGAAAACTGTTATTACGGAACGGGAATTCAGAATTCGTAAGTCATGCAAACAGAACAGAACAGAATACGACGGCAGTCTGCGAAATCGATTCGCTCAATCAGGACCAATTGGAAGTAGCCAACGTAGCAGGTGAAAGCTCTTCTATGCTGGCACTGAGCGCGGCTATCCAGCAGCAGCAGGACAGGACGCTCACCAGTCGTCCGCGTCCAATTGAGGATTTGATCATTCCCTCAGACGGGCTTCCAGCAGTCAAGCGCTTTATCGACGTGATCGGCGCAACTTTGATACTCGGTTTTATCGCGGCTGTCATGCTGCTGTGTGCGGCGCTTGTGAAACTCAGCTCCCCCGGGCCAGTGTTTTATAGAAACCGTCGTTTCGGGCGCGACGGTAAGCCGTTTCTCATGTGGAAGTTTCGGACAATGTGTACCGAGGCAGACGCAGCGCTGAATAGACACCTCGCGAGCAATTGCGAAGCTCGTGCGGAGTGGGGCGCTACGCAGAAGCTAACCAACGATCCCCGGATCACTCCAGTCGGCAGACTTATGCGACGGTTCAGCCTGGATGAATTGCCCCAGCTTCTTAACGTCCTTACAGGAGACATGAGTCTCATCGGGCCGCGGCCTCTTTTGCCAGATGAGCCGGCGAAGTACGGCAAGACCTACAGCATCTACACGCGTGTCAGGCCAGGAATGACTGGACTTTGGCAAGTCTCAGGAAGAAACAACACGCCATATGAACAACGAGTGCAATTGGCTGGATATTACGTGGACCACTGGTCAATGCGTCTGGATGCGTTCATTCTGTTTCAAACCGTACGCGTTGTCTTAACAGGTGAAGGGGCCTACTGACCAGCTTAAGCTGGCACAGATCATCATGAAAAGTATTCTAGTCACCGGCGGCGCCGGATACATCGGAAGCCATACAGCAAAAGCCCTTGCGACGGCGGGATATGAGCCTGTCGTTCTGGATGACCTCAGCACTGGACATCGCTCGTTTGTTCAGTGGGGACCACTGGTAAAAGGCGATATCTCGGACGAAACGTTAATTAGGAATGTAATTGATCGTTACGACATTACCTCCGTTGTTCATTTTGCCGCCAACGCTTACGTTGGCGAGTCGATGGTGGTTCCCAGAAAATATTTCCAAAACAATGTCTGCAACACGCTTAAGCTCCTGAACGCCGTGGTTGATTCAGGCGTCACTCGCTTCGTGTTCTCGTCCACCTGCGCCACGTATGGTCTTCCGCAATCATTGCCCATCGATGAGGCGCATCCGCAAGCTCCGGTGAATCCCTACGGCGAATCCAAGTTGTTCATTGAACGCGTTCTGCATTGGTACGGACAAGCGCATGGGCTGAACGCCGTTTGTCTTCGTTACTTCAATGCAGCGGGAGCCGATCCGGACGGAGACATTGGCGAACTTCATACTCCAGAGACACATCTGATACCGCTCGCGATTCAGGCAGCGATGGAAGGTCACCCGGCACTTAAGATTTTCGGGTATGATTACGACACGCCCGATGGCACAGCTGTACGCGACTATATACATGTTTGCGACCTCGCTGATGCGCATGTACGAGCGCTGAAATATCTGGCGGAAGGGGGGACATCGTCGGCTTTCAATCTGGGCACCGGCTGCGGCTATTCCGTCTTAGACGTTCAACGTGCGGTTGCCGAAGTCTCCGGGCGTAAAGTACCCGCCCAGTTTCACGCTAGACGTGCCGGTGACCCGGCAATTCTAGTAGCAAATGCGGGACTGGCTCGCAGAGTTTTAGGATGGGAGCCTCGCTTTACTGGTTTGGCCGAGATTGTCAATACTGCGTGGTCTTGGTATGCAAGCGAGCAAACACCTGTCGCTTGTGCGGTCTGAAAACGCGCGCAGAGGTCGACTACCTGTCAGTCGGCACACTTCTGTTTGCGAAGGGAACGTTATACGTTTCCGTCTTAGTCCAGAAGAACCGATGCATACTCAAATGTTGTTTGACTTGAGTGCTGAATCTGTCTTCCATTCGTCCGGCGTGATATCCGGCAAGTTTGAACGCTGAGCGGATCAGGGCTGACGGAATAAGGCCGCACTTCTCAGGCCAGAGATGGGCTATTTCGGAAAACACAAACCTCCGCCCTTCGCCCGATGCTCCTCCAAACTCCTCGAGCAGCCATGGCTCACGAGAATGCAAGACACCCATATCGAAGTAGCGTCTAAACTCCTGCGTGGGTGAGTATTCGTGGGAATGATGCACCTCGGCTTCCGCGACATAAGCAACCTTCCAACCTCGGAGCAGCAGACGAGCCACTGCAACCGTGTCCTCACCGACAATCACGTCTGTCGGGAATCCACCTACGGCCAGTAGGGCTGTGCGACGGTATGCTCCGAAGGAGTTGGAAGAGAATATCACCTTGTGTCCCATTTCGGCGCGATGGTCCAGACTGCGAAGCGAGGACTTCGCGGGATAATTGAAGAGTCTTGCGTGCGCTTCAATCGGTCCGGCGTTCTGCCGGGGTAACTGACGCCCGAATGCGGCCATCACATCAGGGTTGTCAAAAGCCTGAAGCAACTTTGCCGCGGCATTCGGGCCGGCCAACACCACGTCCTGAGTCATATAGACGATCACGTCCGACTCTTGCAAACTGTCAGCCGCAAGCTGGCGGGTGCCGCCGTGGTTAAAGCTGCTGCGCTCTATTTCGATAACCTGAAATCCACAG